>JAFXBO010000165.1 GCA_017521775.1 Clostridia bacterium
AATTAAGTGTAGAAGAGTATTTAAGACAGCAACTATATAACCATGCTGAGTCTATTGATTTGAGAGGATATATGATAACACTATCAGAACTTTCAAGTATTCTTTCATCCAATAAGGACTTTATTGTTGCCTCGGGGAGTATTAAATACGGATATTATGATATACCTGTTAATTCTGTAAATGACAGAATTGTTGCCTTTTATAATCCATATTATTTGTTTGATACAATAGAACAAGATGAGATTGCAAGAAGACTCATAGATGAGGGCGTAAAGAAATATGTAGATGAGATAGAACCTCAAACCGATGACCTGCTTGGCAGATTATTGCTTTTGCATGATAAGTTGATAGAAGACTGTGAATATGATGCAGATACAAAGATAGAGTCATTTAGCTTGTACAGTGTTTTTGCAAAAAAGGAAATGGTGTGTCAGGGATATGCTCAGGCAATGTATTTCATAGGCAGAGAATTGGGACTTGAGATGGAATTTTGTATGTCATATGAGATTGGACATATATGGAATTATGTTAAAATTGATAATGAATATTATCATATTGATGCAACCTGGGATGATCCAGTTCTTTACAGAGAAGAATCAAAGCTTGATGAAAATGGTGACGAGGTGCTGGACGAAAACGGAAATCCTGTTATGGAATTAAAAAGAGTTCACAGAACAACTGCAAATCACAATAATTTCTTAAAAAGTGACCAGACAATGCAAATGTCAGGAAGTGATCACGGGCAAAGAAATGGTTGGAGAACATCTGCTGAGTCCGTTCCTGTCTGTAACTCTATAAGATATGAAAAAAATCATTTCTTTAACATTCCAACTGCATTTACAACAAATCTAAATGGTGAAAACTACGAGGCAATTGTTAATATACAGACATATTCAGGGATATTTTCTGACAAGGTTTTTTATGCAGATGGACTATATACAGGTCCTATTATAACATCTTATCCCGAAGATGAAAGTAATTATTATTTCATTTATTGCCTTTTGATAGAGAATACAAATAAGTTCAACGTGTTTGTTAAAGCACATAATTTAGAAAAAGTTGTCGATGTTGTGAGATATAAAAAGATTCCTTTAAATCTGGAAGGAGAGGAAATTTACTATTCTCAAAACAGCATCACAGGCCAGAGAATACTAAAGTCTGATTTGCCCGAGGGCAAAAATCAAATTTCGGTATATATGTGGGATATGGAAACAATGGAACCGTTATCGAGAGTTATTCATATGAGTCGATAGATACAGATTATTTAATAATCTTTTCTATATATAAAAAACAAAAGAAATTTATGGAGGTGAATTTTAATGGCAGTTAAAATCAGATTAAGAAGATTAGGTGCTAAGAAGGCTCCTTTTTACAGAGTTGTGGTTGCAGATTCAAGATACCCAAGAGATGGTAGATTTATCGAAGAAATCGGAACATACAACCCATTGACAGACCCTGCAACAGTTAATATTGATGCAGAGTTGGCAAAGAAATGGATTGCAAACGGTGCTCAGCCTACTGACACAGTTAAGGCACTTTTGAAGAAACAAGGTATTCTATAAGGAGTGTTAGAAAGTGAACAAAGTATTGGAAGATATCGCTAAGGCTTTGGTTGAATATCCTGAGGATGTTTCTGTTACAGAAGTTGAAAGGGACGGTTCAACAGTATTGGAGCTTAGAGTGAACAAAGACGATATGGGTAAGGTTATCGGAAAGCAAGGCAGAATTGCAAAAGCTATCCGTCCCGGTGTTAAGGCAGCTGCAAGTCGTGAAGACAAGAAAGTAGTTGTTGAAATCATTTAAGAAAAAACTGATTTAAAATCAGTTTTTTCTTTTTTTGTGTTTTTTACGGGATAGGAAAAACGCTTCAGAATGAACAAAATGAGTCCGAAGGCGTATGTGTATACGCCGAGAGGTAAAGTTTGTTCATAACAAAAAGCAATAAACAAAGAAAAATCTCACATTTGTGAGATTTTTCTGCATTATTTATTTTGTGTTCTGGAGTATTTTAACATCCCGTTATTTAATATTCTTATACATTGGACCGTAAGCCTGACAAGCTCTGTAGTCCTGTCCTTCTTTATCCATTCCGAATGCATTCCATGAAGCAGGTCTGAATACCTTTTCTTCAGGAACATTGTGCATACATACTGGAATTCTCAAGATTGAGCAAAGTGTGATAAGGTCTGCACCGATGTGTCCGTAAGAAATAGCACCGTGGTTAGCACCCCAGTTATTCATAACATCGTAAGCAGTCTTGAAAGCACCCTCGCCTGTACATCTTGGAGCAAACCAAGTACATGGCCATGTGTAGTCTGTTCTCTTCCAAAGTACATCTGAAACCTCATCAGGAAGATTAATTGTCCATCCTTCAGCGATTTGCAATACAGGTCCCAAGCCCTTTACAAGATTTAATCTTATCATAGTAGCAGGCATTTCTGCTCTTGTTAAGAATCTTGAAGAATATCCGCCGCCTCTGAAATATCCAAGGTCAGCCATATTCCATGATGTAGACTTCATAACTGTATCGCAATCTGCGTCAGTCATTTCCCACCACTGTTTCATAACAGGGTTGCCGTTTTCATCCTTAACTTCACCACAAGCATCAAGACAGCAAGCACCTGAATTGATAAGGTGAATGAAACCGTCAGCTTCTTTTGCTTTTCCTTCTATATCATAGCCTGTAGCTTTTTTAACTGCATCGCCACTCCAGTATGTTCTGACATCAGCAAACATTTGTGCTCTGTTTGTTAAAAGCTTTCCGAACAACATTCCGATACCATTTAAAACATCGTTTTCTGTTGCAAGGATATAAGGTTCTCTTGCACCATTCCAGTCAAATGAAGTGTTTAGCATTGCTTCTGGGAAGTCGCAGTTAGGATAGAAGTCTGTCCATTGTCTTTGTCCCTGGAAACCAGCGGCAATTGCGTTGTGACCAACCATTTCTTCTTCTGCACCTGCAGGAAGATTTGGATTACCATTCATAAGGTCTTTTATGATACAAGCCATCTTAACAACAAACTCGAATTGTTCTTCTTTTTCCTTGTCAGTTCTTTGCATATCTTCAGGGTTCTTATCAAATCCGATGTTGCACTTTTCTTTTGCCCAAGCAAGTGCCTTTTTGAATTCTGCCTCATCATATATGCCCTCTGACATTCTTCTGATTACTTCAACCTCGTCAACAGATTCAACTCTCATTCCAAGGTATTCTTCAATAAAGTTAACATCTATAATTGAACCACCGATACCCATACAGATTGAGCCGATTTGTAAGTATGACTTACCTCTCATAGTTGCTGCCGCAACTGCAGCACGGGCAAATCTCAAAATCTTTTCTTCAACATCAGCAGGGATAGATGTATCTGTCATATCCTGAACATCATGTCCGTAAATACCGAATGCAGGAAGTCCCTTTTGTGCGTGGCTTGCCAAAACTGCTGCCAAGTAAACAGCACCAGGTCTTTCAGTTCCGTTAAAGCCCCAAACACCCTTAATTGTCATTGGGTCCATATCCATTGTTTCAGAACCATAGCACCAGCAAGGTGTAACTGTCAATGTGATGTCAACGCCTTCTTTTTTGAATTTTGACGCACATGCAGCAGCTTCTGCAACTCTTCCGATAGTTGTGTCTGCAATAACAACCTTAACTGGCTCACCGTTTGAATATTTCAATTTTGATGAAATCAAATCAGCAGCAGCCTTTGCCATGTTCATAGTTTGATTTTCCAATGATTCTCTTACCTTTAAAGGTCCTCTTCTTCCGTCGATAGTAGGACGGATACCGATTACAGGATAATCTCCTATAAGTCTGTTATTAGCCATAACATTTTCCTCCTTAAATTTATTCTTTAATATAATTATATACTTGCATTATACATAATACTTGTGTTATAATAGAAAAAAGTATGACAATATTCAGGAAAAGGAGTATGTTATGATATATAATGAATTAACCCAGAGAGGAACTCTGGATTTCCCTGTTGAATTTTACCATATTGAAAGAGATAATACGAGATATGAAATGACAGCCCACTGGCACTCCGAGATTGAAATTATAAGAGTTTTAGATGGTGAATTAAGGTGTAAGTTCAATAATCAAAGCTATGTTGCAAAAAGGGGAGATATATTGTTTGTCAATTCCGAATGTGTGCATAGTGCAATGCCTGAGGATTGTGTTTATGAATGTGTGGTATTCCATATGGACTTTTTGTATCCTAATGATGATGACTGCAGATTTTTTATAGATAATGTACTAAACCACGAGTATGTTTTAAAGGAATATTATCCATGCGATAATTCGCTAATCTATAAGACTTTCAATGAAATTTTTGATGCTCTGAAAAATAAGAATGAGGGATACAAGTTTTATGTGATAGGTTCATTTTATCGTGTGTTTGGGTTGATTTTGGAAAAGAGACTATATGAAAATGCAGTCGGCTCATCTTTGGTGGTAGGTAAAAATGTTCCTAAACTAAAAAACATTTTGACCTATATAAGAAGAAATTATGATAAGCACATATATCTTGAGGAAATGGCAGAGGTTGCGGGAATGTCTCCTAAATATTTTTGCGCATTTTTTAAGGAAATGACAGGAAGAACACCTGTTGAGTATCTTAAAATTTACAGAATTGAAAAGGCATCGAGAAAATTGTTGAATACAGATGAGCATGTCACAGATATTGCATATTCGTGTGGCTTTAATGATTTGAGCTATTTTATAAAAACCTTTAAGGAGTTAAAGAATATTACCCCTGCACAATATAGAAAAAGATAATTTAAAAAAACTATTGATTTTTGTAAAATATTGTGATATAATTCCGTTTGTAGTATTTGAAGCATGGCAGGAATCTGTCGCTCCCGTGGGAGCAAAAATTAAAAAACCCAGAAAAAAGAAAAATGGAAGGATGGTAGAAATGGGTATTAAAATTTTATTATTGGTAGTATTTTTTGCGGCGATGATTGGAGTGGGCTTCTATTGTAAGAAGCAGGCCACAGATGTTAAAGGTTTTGTTTTGGGCGGTCGTTCGGTCGGTCCTTGGTTAACAGCCTTTGCTTATGGCACCTCTTATTTCTCAGCCGTTATTTTTGTGGGCTATGCAGGTCAGTTTGGCTGGAAATTCGGTGTTGCATCTACCTGGGTTGGTATAGGAAATGCAATTTTAGGCTCGCTTTTGGCGTGGGTAGTGCTTGGAAGAAGAACAAGACTTATGACACAGCATTTGAAGAGTTCAACTATGCCTGAATTTTTCGGCGCTCGATATAACTCTAATGCTTTAAAGATTATTTCTTCAATTATAATCTTCATATTCCTTATTCCTTACACAGCTTCACTCTACAACGGTCTTTCAAGACTTTTTGAAATGGCTTTCGGAATTGATTATGCTGTTTGTGTTATAGTTATGGCAGTGTTAACAGGTATTTATGTTGTTGTCGGCGGATATATGGCAACTGCAATCAACGATTTTATTCAGGGAATCATAATGCTTTTTGGTATTGTTGCAGTGATAGCTGCTGTGCTTAACTTAAATGGTGGTTTTATGGGTTCATTAGAAGCACTTGCAAGAGTTGAAGATGCATCAGTTTCAACAACACCTGGCATATTTGCATCATTCTTTGGCCCTGACCCACTGGGACTTTTGGGAGTTGTAATTCTTACATCTTTAGGCACATGGGGATTACCTCAGATGGTGCAGAAGTTCTATGCAATTAAGGATGAAAAAGCAATCACAAAAGGAACAATTATTTCAACATTATTTGCTCTTGTTGTTGCAGGTGGATGTTATTTCCTTGGTGGCTTTGGAAGACTCTTTGCCGATGCTTTGAATGTTGCAAATGGTGTGCCTATGGGTGGCTATGATGCAATTATTCCTGCAATGCTTGAGAAATTATCTGATATACTTATTGCGATTGTTATAATATTAGTGCTTTCAGCTTCAATGTCTACTCTTTCGTCTTTGGTTATGGCATCAAGCTCAACCCTGACACTTGACCTTATCAAAGATAATGTTGTTAAAAATATGAGTGAGAAAAAACAAGTATTGGTTATGAGAGTTTTCATAGTAGTGTTCATTGCTATTTCAGCAATAATTGCTATTATGCAGGTTAAGAGTGCCAACAACTTCATCGCACAGCTTATGGGTGTGTCGTGGGGTGCTTTAGCAGGTGCATTCCTTGCTCCGTTCCTATACGGATTATACAGTAAGAAAACAACAAAAGCATCAGTTTTTGTTTCTATTATATTTGGTGCGGGAATTATGACATTGAATTTATTTTTCAGAAGTTCATTCCCAACACTTTTACAATCACCTATCAACTGTGGTGCATTTGCAATGCTTGCAGGCTTAGTGATTGTTCCTGTTGTTAGTTTAATTACAAAGAAACCTGATAAAGAGCTTGTTGAAGATGCGTTCTCATGCTATAATAAACAGGTTATAACATCAGCTAAAAAAACTCTTGGTGAGTGAAAATAAATTCTGGGTAATTGCAGGTTTTTCTGCAATTACCTAAATGTTTTTTATATGGAGGAATTTTTAAATGCCTATTACTGATTTTTTGAAAAGAAATGCAGAGCTTTATGGCGATGAGGTTGCGTTGGTTGAAATTGCACCTCAGATGCTTGAAAAAGCAAAAGTAACATGGAAAGAATATGCGCTTATTGAGCCTAACGCCGAAGAAAGCGGCAGACAGGAAATGACATGGAAGGAATTTGACAAAGCAGCAAACAGATTTGCAAATTTATTGCTTTCAAGAGGAATTAAAAAGGGTGACAAGGTTGCAATTCTTTTGATGAACTCTTTGGAGTGGTTGCCAATTTATTTTGGTGCATTAAAAGCAGGTGCTTTGGCAGTTCCGCTAAACTACAGATACACAGCAGATGAAATCAAATATTGTGTTGGATTGGCAGAGGCAGATGTTTTGATTTTTGGACCTGAGTTTATTGGAAGAGTTGAGGAAATTTGTGATAGATTGCCAAAGGTATCGCAGATTTTTTATGCAGGAAAAAATTGTCCTACATTTGCAGAAAGCTATGATAAGTTGGTTACTTATTGCTCAACAAAGGACCCTGAAATTGAAATAACTGACGAGGATGATGGTGCAATTTATTTTTCATCAGGTACAACAGGCTTTCCAAAGGCAATTTTACATAAGCACAAAAGCCTTGTTCATTCAGCAATAGTTGAACAAAAGCATCACGGACAAACAAGAGAGGACACATTCCTTTTAATTCCTCCTCTATATCACACAGGAGCAAAGATGCACTGGTTCGGAAGCCTTGTTGCAGGCTCAAAGGCTGTTTTACTAAAGGGTATAAAGCCTGAATGGATTATAAAGACTGCATCAGAAGAAAAATGTACTATTGTATGGCTTTTAGTGCCATGGGCTCAGGACATTCTGGATGCTATTGACAGAGGCGAGATTGAACTTGATAAGTACGAGCTTAGTCAGTGGAGATTGATGCACATTGGTGCTCAACCTGTCCCACCAAGTCTGATTAAGAGATGGAAAGAAAAATTCCCTAACCACGAATATGATACAAACTATGGTTTGAGTGAGTCAATCGGTCCTGGTTGTGTGCATCTTGGAGTTGAAAATATTCATAAGGTTGGAGCAATCGGTAAAGCGGGTTATGGCTGGGAAGTTAAAATCTGCACTCCTGATGGCGTATTGGTTGAAAAAGGTGATGTTGGTGAACTGGCAGTTAAGGGTGACGGAGTTATGACCTGTTACTATAACGACGAAAAGGCAACTAATGAAGTCTTAAAGGACGGCTGGCTGTTTACAGGCGATATGGCTATGGAGGATGAAGACGGATTTATCTATCTTGTTGACAGAAAGAAAGACGTTATTATCTCGGGTGGTGAAAACTTATATCCTGTTCAGATAGAAGATTTTATAAGAAAACACCAGGCTGTTAAGGATGTTGCAGTTATCGGTCTGCCTGATGCAAGACTTGGAGAAATTGCAGCAGCAATTATAGAAATCAAAGATGGTTTTGAGTGCACAGAAGAGGAAATTGATGATTTCTGTAAGGAAATGCCTAAATATAAAAGACCAAGAAAGATTATTTTTGCAGAGGTTCCAAGAAATCCAACTGGAAAGATTGAAAAACCAAAATTGCGTGAAATTTATTGCGGAGAAAGTCTTGTTGCTGCGCAAATTAAAGGTTGATTAAAATAAGATTTTGTGCTATAATCAGATGAGAAAAATGTCGAAAGGAATGAACATATATGAAAAAACTTATGCTTGGGAATGCTGCAGTTGCCCGTGGAGCATATGAGGCTGGAGTCAGTGTTGTGGCGTCATACCCTGGTACTCCAAGTACAGAAATAACTGAAAAC
>JAFXBO010000002.1 GCA_017521775.1 Clostridia bacterium
ACCAACGGAAGAGAAGTAACAGCCCCAAGACCGGGACATGCAGATTTGGTTGGTGGCCTGAAATATAATCACAGAGATTTAAGAAATGTTTTGGAGCGTGCAAGTGCAAGAGAAACTGCAGCAAGGGTTGCAGCAGGTGCGATTGCAATTCAGCTTTTAGAACAGTTTGGCATATATTCACTAACTCATACTGTCAGGGTTGGAGAAGTGTTTGATGAAAAGGATACTTTTGATGATGACTTTTTTAAAAAAGCAGTTAATTCTTCAGTCGGATTTGGCTCAGAGGAAATAAATAAAAGAGCAGAAGAATATATAGAAGAGGCAAAGAAAAAGGGCGAGTCGCTCGGTGGAGTCGTTGAAACAATATATAAAAATGTCCCCAAAGGTCTTGGAAGCTATGTTCAATATGACAGAAAGCTTGATGCAAGGCTTGCTATGGCAGTTATGAGCATACAGGCAATAAAGGGCGTTGAGATTGGCAAGGGATTTGAATGTGCAAAAGAGGTTGGCTCAAAGGTTCACGATGAAATTCTTTATGACGGAAAGTTCGCAAGAAGAACAAACAATGCAGGAGGAATAGAGGGTGGAATGTCAAATGGAGAGCCGATTGTTGTAAGAGCAGCTATGAAGCCTATCCCAACATTGTATAATCCTCTTGATACAGTTGATATCAATACAAAAGAGAGTGTTAAGGCATCTGTTGAACGCTCCGATATATGTGCTATATACGCCTGTTCAGTTGTTCTTGAAGCGTGTGTCGGATTTGAAATCGCAACAGCGTTTTTAGAAAAATTCGGTGCAGATTGTCTTGAAGATATAAAAAATTCTTACGAATTGTATTTAAAAAGAATAGAAAATTATTGAAAGAAGTGGCAAAATGTATAATCCAAAATCATTAAAGGCAGAGGAATTTATTTCCAATGACGAGGTTTTAGAAAGTGTCGAGTATGCTGAAAAAAATAAAAATAATGTTGAACTTATAGACAATATATTAGAAAAAGCAAGAGAAAGAAAGGGACTTTCTCACAGAGAGGCTGCAGTTTTATTGTCCTGTGAAATAGAAGAGAAAAATAATGAAATTTATGCTTTGGCAGAACAGATTAAAAAAGATTTTTACGGAAACAGAATTGTTATGTTTGCTCCATTGTATCTTTCTAACTATTGTGTTAATGGATGTGTTTACTGTCCCTATCATTTAAAGAATAAACACATTCCAAGAAAAAAGTTGACACAGGAAGAAATTAAAAAAGAGGTTATTGCCTTACAGGATATGGGACACAAGCGTCTTGCAATTGAGGCAGGAGAAGACCCTGTCAATAACCCTATAGAATATATTCTTGAGTCCATAAAGACAATTTACAGCATAAAGCATAAAAATGGTGCGATAAGAAGAGTTAATGTCAACATTGCAGCAACAACAGTTGAGAACTACAGAAAACTACGCGATGCAGGAATAGGGACATATATTTTATTTCAGGAAACATATCATAAGGAAACTTATGAAAAGTTGCATCCTACAGGACCCAAGCACGATTATGCATATCACACCGAGGCAATGGACAGAGCAATGCAGGGTGGAATTGATGATGTTGGTCTTGGAGTTCTGTTTGGTTTGGAAATGTATAAATATGAATTTTCTGCTATACTGATGCACGCAGAACATCTTGAAGCAGTTTATGGAGTAGGTCCTCATACTATAAGTGTTCCGAGAATTAAAAGGGCTGATGATATTGACCCTGATGAATTTGAGAATGGAATTAGTGATGATATTTTTGCCAAGATTGTTGCCTGTTTAAGAATTGCAGTTCCATATACTGGGATGATTATTTCGACAAGAGAATCTCAAAAATGCAGAGAAAGAGTGTTGCATCTGGGTGTTTCTCAGATAAGTGGTGGTTCAAGGACAAGTGTCGGTGGATATGTTGAGCCAGAGCCTGAGGATGAAAAGTCAGAACAGTTTGATGTATCTGATAAAAGAACTCTTGATGAGATTGTTAACTGGCTTATGAAGATGGACTATATTCCAAGCTTCTGTACTGCCTGTTACAGAGAAGGCAGAACAGGTGACAGATTTATGAGCCTTTGTAAATCACAACAGATTTTAAACTGCTGTCATCCAAATGCGTTGATGACACTAAAGGAATATATTGAGGACTATGCTTCAGAAGATACCAAAAAAGTTGGTGATGAGCTTATTAAAAAGGAAATTGAAAATATTCCGAGCCAGAAGGTTAAGGATATTGTTTTAGAAAGACTTGAAAAGATTAAAAACGGAGAAAGAGATTTTAGATTTTAAAGGGAGAAAAACAATGATTATCGATTCAGTAAAAAATATCAAAAACTATAAGGGACTTGATAAGAT
>JAFXBO010000020.1 GCA_017521775.1 Clostridia bacterium
AAAAATAGGAAGGACTGAAAAAAATCCCGAGGAATTAAAAAGGGTATATGAAATCGGAAGAAAGACTTGTGAAGAACAAATTGAAAACATTCGTAAATTCATAGAAAATAACGATTGACTATCTAAAATTTGACAAATATATGGATATTTGATATAATTTTACGATAGAGGTGATTTTTATGGATTTAACACAAAGAGCATCTATGACAAAAAAGGTTAAGAATTTTAATTTAATATTAATCTGTATCATTGGAAGCATTTCTGTGTTAGGATTAGTTATGGCAATATACAGCCTTGTTAAGTTTGAGTTTATTTTTGCGATAATATATCTTGTTGCTGTTATTTTAGGATTTTCATATATTGTTATGAAGATTAATTTGATAATGCCAACATATGTTGAAAGAAATAATGAATTTTTGTGTATTCAGAATTGGGTAAACGGTGTTTTTCCATTTGTGCCTGATAATGGATTAATAGGTGAATTTGTTCCTTCAAAATCAATGCTTAAGAAGATAGATATATCGTCAATTACTAAAATATATATAGGTTCAAGAAACTATCTTTTAAAAATTGTTGAGCCTGGATACTTTTCAAACACTATGGAAGCTTATAAGGAAAAATACGATAATATCATTAAACATATGGAATTTCTTTATATAAAGACAGTTGATGACACAGAGGTTTTTGTGTCGGTTACAGATTTTGATGAAGACGAGTTAATTAGTATTTTTAAGCCTATTATTGAAGAGAATGAGAAGATAGATTTCAAATGCAGTAATCGTCATATATATAAGGAAATACCGACAAAGAAATATACATTATAGGAGTGAATTACAACAGTGTTTGATAAGCTTGAAGCGTTAGAGGACAGATTTAGAATATTGTCTGAAAAAATAAGTGACCCTGATGTTATTTCTGACCAGGAAAACTGGAGGAAATATATGAAGGAGCATTCCGATCTGTCACCTATTATTGAAAAATACAGGGAATATAAAACAGCAAAACAAACAATACAAGATGATAAAGAAATGCTTGAATCGGGAGAAGGAAAAGAACTCGAGGACCTGATAAAAGAAGAGATTTCAGAGGCAGAAAAAACTTTGAAGGTGGTTTCTGAAGAACTAAAGGTTCTGCTTTTGCCAAAGGACCCGAACGATGAGAAAAATGTTATCATCGAAATAAGAGGTGGCACAGGTGGAGAGGAAGCAGCATTGTTTGCTGCAGACCTTATGAGAATGTATTCAATGTATGCTGAAAGTCAGAGATGGAAAATAGATATCCTAAATTCCAGTCCTACTGATATTGGTGGATATAAGGAAGTATCATTTAGCATTGAAGGACAGGGTACATATTCAAAATTTAAGTTTGAAAGTGGAGTTCACAGAGTGCAGAGAGTTCCAAGCACTGAATCAGGTGGAAGAATACACACATCTGCAGTCACAGTTGCAGTTTTACCTGAGGTTGAAGAGGTTGAAGTCCAAATTGACCAGAATGATTTGAGAATAGATGTTTTCAGAGCAGGTGGTCCTGGTGGACAATGTGTAAACACAACCGACTCGGCAGTAAGAATAACACATATTCCGACAGGAATTGTTGTTTCGTGTCAGGATGAAAAATCACAGTTTAAAAATAAAGATAAAGCTATGAAAATTCTTCGCTCAAGAATTTATGAGGTTATGGAAGAGCAAAGACATAAGGAAATTGCTGATGAAAGAAAATCTCAGGTTGGTTCAGGCGACAGAAGTGAGAGAATAAGAACTTATAATTTCCCACAAGGAAGAGTCACCGACCATAGAATTAATTTAACATTATATAAATTAGAGCAGGTTTTAAATGGTTCATTGGATGAACTTATTGACTCTTTGATTACAGCAGACCAAAGTGCAAAGCTTGCAAATCAGGAATAAAATATTACTAATATCTTCAATTTTTACAATTGGAGATATTTTTTATTAAAAAACAAGTTTTTTTATAATTTTATATAGACATTTCGGGAAAAATATAGTAGAATAGACTTTAGGAAATTTTATAAAGATTGGAGCAGCTTATAATGGAAAGAGTACAAATGATTGCACAGGCAATGTATGATAAAAAAGCAAAAAATATAATTGCTTTGGATATTTCGGAAATTACAAGTCTTGGTGATTATTTTGTTATTTGTTCTTGTTCATCAGATGCTCAGCTAAGGGCTTGTACTGATGAGATTGAAGAAAAATTGTCCGAAATTAATATTGACCCTATGCATAAAGAGGGATATAATGGCGGCACCTGGATATTAATGGATTATGGTGATATAATTGTTCATGTTATGCTTGAGGAAACAAGAGAATTTTATTCGTTGGAGCGTTTGTGGACAGATGCAAAAGAGATTACATTAGAATTAAAATAATAATAGAAAGGAATGTTTTTATATAATGTCAGAGTATAATTTTAAAAACATTGAAAAGAAATGGCAACAAAAATGGGAGGAGGCAAATTGCTTCCATGCAGTTAACGGAAGTGAAAAGCCAAAGTTTTTTGCTATGATTGAATTCCCTTATCCATCAGGAGCAGGACTTCATGTCGGACATCCAAGAAGCTACACAGCCCTTGATATAATTGCCAGAAAGAGAAGAATGGAAGGATATAATGTTTTGTATCCGATTGGCTGGGATGCATTTGGACTTCCAACAGAAAATTTTGCAATAAAGAATAAAATTCATCCTAAAATAATCACTAAACAAAA
>JAFXBO010000166.1 GCA_017521775.1 Clostridia bacterium
GGAGGTTTACAGTCACCTTATCGGTGAAAAAGAAATAGAACCGTCTGTCTGCGATATAGAAAAGCTCTTTTCAGACGCATCAAAATATGATATAGATTTTTCCGATGTGCGTGGACAAAGTGCCCTGCGCAGAGGGTGCGAGCTATGTGTAAGCGGAGGTCATAACCTTATTCTATTAGACGACTTACTCCACCCAGAGAAAAGTGAATAAATATAAGGTTTTCAGCGAATGAGACATCAAGAATAAAACACCAAAACAAGTACACTCAAAATAATTTTTCCCCTCTTTGAAAAAATATTTTAAAAGATAACCCCGTTTGGAATTGATATCCAAACGGGGTATATTTATAACATTGTTTCTATGACTTTACCCAAATTACTTTCTGATGGGTGTTTCATATCTTGCTCTGCTTCTTCTAATGAGTAAAATATCTTATCTACACAGTACATTATAGTTTGTAGTTTGTTGTTAATGTATTTAATGGCTTTTGTAAAGTGCCTTTTATTCCACAAAATAATCTCCACATTTCCATTCCCATAGTTTTTATCCAATGGTGTGTATTTATTTGCATTTGCTAAACACAGATTTGCAAAAAACACTCTAAAACCCCTATAATACAAACCATTATGTTCTACATAGATATATTCAACCCTTATCCTGCTATATCCTATACGAACATTACCTCTCTTTGTTAATACCTTTTTCTTAAATCCTTCTGCATCTCTATCCTCAATAAAGGTTTTATACACAGTATTTGCAGAATAAACTTTCTTTACATACCTTTGAAAAACAGGGTTAACGTCATTTTTCTCTGCTTCAAGGTCAAAAATATCATTACAAAACTTCTTAAAATCGTCATTGGTTGTTATGTAGTTCCCATAATCATTACTATTGATTTCAAGGATAGGAGATTTTGCAACGATAATATATGTATTTTCATTCATTTCTCCACCTCACACAACCATATAATGTTTACATAATTCAATGTAATGCTCTTGTGTTTTCTTGTTTACTGTACCCATCTGACTTGCAAGAGTGATTAAGATGATTTCTTCCTCTGGAATATAGTATTTTTCGCTATTTACAGTAATACCAATTATTTCACTTAATTCATTTTCTGATACTGCTGCAAATATGAACTGCTGTTTTTTAGAAAGAAATCTTAACACCCAATTTAACCTTATGCCATTGTGTAAATAACTCACACCCATTTTATAAACAGAAATCAATGCCTCTTGTTTTGCAGATTTCAAGTAAAAAGGTATATTACTATTCTCTATATCAAGAAGTCCATTCTCTAATCTATGCTCAATTATGTTTGAGTTTGTAGAGTGAAAAGGGATTTTATTTATTCTCTGTTTCATTTTTCCTTCCTCCTAATCTTTTAAGTCCTTTAACTATTTTCTTTTGCTGACCACTATAATATTTTCTTGTATGCAGCAACTCTAATTCTTCTGGTTTTTCATAAGCTAAACTATAAATGTCATAGATAGAATTAGTCTTGCATTCTTTGCCATTTATTGAGTATGGATAGGAGAAATCTGCACATTTACCATTATGTAATTCCAAAGTTTTAGGAACTACTATGGCTAATTTACCATATAACCTATTTTTCCTATACATACCACATCCCTCGTGACCACTACGACCCTCTCCTTTTTCAATTTCAGGGTTGTCATACAAGGTGGTGGAGGTATAACCTTTTAATGCAGTAATAAAGAAAATACCACGATTTTTCTTAACTGCTTTATTGAATATATGTTTTAATTTTAAATGGTCATAATCCTTTATATCTTCTTCTGTTATATCTGACCTTTTACTGAAGAAAGGATGATAATAGGCATCCATATCTTCCTGATATTCCTGTATGAGGTTTATATCTATTAATAACATTTGGATGACCTCCAATTCTTAACATTGTAAATATAATAATAATTTAATCAACTTCCTCCTATTAAATCCTATTATTCCAAATACATTCCTAATGATAGGGGCGATTTCTAATCGCCCCTATCATCTCTGGAAATAGAAAGGAAGGAAATGAGATTATGTATCATTTATATATGATTTATTTAGGTTCATTGACTAATAATTCCTTCTGGCTAAAAACTCTTTCAACTATACTCTCAACCAATCACCACACAAACACTCCAGCATCACACAAACACTCTTGAGGCCTCGCAGAGAGGAGGATAGAATGGTGTTGTTTAGGTTGTTGTATTCTATGTATTAGTTGTTATTGTAGTAAAAGTATTATTAATATCATATATAAAATATTATATCTCTATTAATAAGAGTTTACACATGCTATAATTTTAGTTAATACCAAAAATATTTATGTAATTTTTTATTTTTCAACTGTCCTCTCTATAGTTATAACTGTCTAAACTCAAAAATTGAAAAACTGTAAAAAGTATTGTAATTAAAAGGTTTTAACAAGGTTGAAAACTTATCTTTTATGTAAAATATTTCTCCTTTTTAAGTCCTCAAATAATTTATCAAATGCTAAATTAATTTTTTCTCTTTCTTTTCCTTTTGGACTACCACACTCTATACTGTCAGCATGACCTACCAAATAATCACTTCTTCTGCCTAATCTATCTTTTACATAACAAGCAAAGGCTCTTGCAAATAACTCACATTCACTATTCCAATAGCTATCTCCCATCCTTGTTGCTGTTTTATTTAAGTATTCTGCATCAGTTAAATAATTTGAGGGTATAAAGTCATATTCATTATCAGCATTGTCTAATCTATCTCTGAAAAAGTTTAATAGGCACAAGTCATATATAATTGTTCTGTAATAAGAGTTATAAGGTTTAAATTGATTTCTGCCAATCATATCATTCCTTGCTGAATATATCCTGTCTAACACAGGGAATATTGTATCTACTATAAATGGTACTTCAATATTTTTCATTTTATCTTTAAGAATATTAACAATGTTATCATTAGGCTCATACTTTATATTTACCAAATTAGGAAATGTTATCTTCCTATTGTTTAGTATTTTATCTAATGCAGAATTGTATTCTGTCTTTTCCTGCTGATTGAGGTTTCTATAATATAAAAATTGCTCCTGAAAAATGTTTGTTATTTCTTCTTTCCAAGATAATATTACTCTTTTTAAAAAATCAGTATCTACCTTTTTAGGTTGGGTTTTAATTGCTACCATTACTTCAGCAAAGGAAGGAATACTATTACTATAATCATCTGTCAAATAACACTTCAACCCACTTAATTGCCCTAAAAAGTAATCAAAGGCATGTCCCCATTCGTGAGCTAATGAGCCAGCACCATTCATTTTTGTTAAATTAATTACGTTTCTTTCAGGTTCAAAGTGTGCCGCAGCATTTGTTGTTCCTCTTGAACCAAAGGCAATAGCTAATTTACCACCTAATGAAATATCTTTATCTGAAATACCTAAAACTGATGCAAGGTCTTTTAATGCATCATATAGAGAACACTATCTCCAACTTCGATTTTATCAATACCTACAAACTTGAAGTAGACTTCTGAAATACTACAACCCAAATAACCCAGAGACACATTCTTTCCATCGTCTCTATAACCACCATACTCTTTGTTTCTTTTCAAAAATGCAATCATGTGCATTTCCTCCTTTTGATATATAATTTTTTATTTGCCTACTGTGTAGGACTTTAATACTTGCTGTTGTGTTTTCTACCTTTATATATAAGGTAAAGGCAACACTTCCTTTTAAAAGTTTGTTTTAGGAAATAGGTTTTTCAATATGACAGGAGCTTACCCTGTATTTGTCAAAGAACATTGTGTCACAACTCTGAAGTCCCTTTATATAAAGGAAGGGATTGTTTTACATCCTTTTCTCTATATAGGTGGAACCACAGGAAATGATGTCGTCCTACCTAATATAATAGGTAGGATAGGTCTTGATGTTTTGCCATCAAGATAGTGAAAAAAATATGATTCCTTCCTTGTTATATCTTATATACCTCTCACATCAACCTCTCACATAAAATTAATAACTTTTCTGAGTGGTGGGTTATATAGGATAGTTAACTGACTGAAGAGATTCAGCTTGACACTTTTATGTGTCAAGCAGCATCAAATCTATCTTTATTCACTTAAATCAACAAAAGCAGCAATAAAGGTAAGTTTTCAATTTTACCAAGTCGCTTTTCTGACTATATTGATATTATAACACACTTTTCTGTATTTGTCAAGAAAAAAGCCAACTTTTTGAAAAAAATATTTTTCTGTCTAAAAAATCAGTGTTTATGCGGGTTTTGAAGGTATATAAAAGTGTCTAAATAAATAATTTTTGACATTTTATTGATTTTATAATATTTTTGTGCTATAATAAAAGACATAAAGGAGTTGATATTATGGAAAAGTTAGAAACAAACTTTAAAGACATTCTTAGTGAGGAAATATTAAGGGGGCATTTTAACCATATTTTTATAGAGAAAGGCTATCTCCCAACATCTAAATTGAATAAATCATTAAACCATCAAGAGTTCATTGATATTGTTAAAAAGATTACAGGAAAAGAAAAAGGGTCAAAACAATCCGTCAAGGATTGGCTTACAGGTTCTTCTCCTAAATTAGAAGTCCTTATTGCTTTAGCTGACGTGTTAGAAGTTACTGTCGATTGGTTATTGGGTAGAACCCAAGCTAAATCATTGGATGCACAAGAGGGCTATGAACCATTTAAACAATTAGGTTTTTCTTATGAGGCTTGGAAAACATTAACAAAATATAAGGATATTTTTGTTGAAGAGGAAAAAGACATACACTCTGATGACCCTGATTATTTGATACCTGATGATTATATGGTAGAAAATAAGTATATGAAGACATTAAGTTCAATTATTGAGAACTGTAATTTTGATGGCGACGAAACCTTGTTCCCAATATTAGAAGGCCTTTATAGATATATTGATGTAGTAGCACAAAGTCCATTCTATAAAGTCAATTCTACTTTGTTTGCCCAAAACATAGGCATTATTGCAACAGGAAGAGAGGTTATTGATGAGAGTAGCGACTTCTATAAACCTTATACAAAGGAAGAAATAGAAGATTATGTTATGCATCATAACTTCACTTGTTCACCAAATGACATAATTGATATTGCTACATTCAACCCAAAAACTGATAAAAAATGCGATAACTTCATTAAATATAAAAGAGCAGCAGAAATCATTGTTAAGCAGATTGAAAATCGTTCAGAAGTATCTAATCTTGAGGAAATGGATAATGATGCTTTCCATTATTTGAAATCAGAATTAAGAAAATTAAAAATAGAAGAAATAAAAAAAGCTATCGAGTTTCAAAGAAGTTGGATTGATAGACTATCTGATAGCGATAATAATAGTTTATATGTGGCACAAAACAAAATTGAGGAACTTGAAAAACTATTATCCTATTATGAAAAGAACTAACAGGAGTTATATATAATGAAGAAACAGAAAAAAATTAAAGATTATAAATGTTTTATATATATGAGAGTTGGAACAGCAGAGCAGCTTGAAAATAAATCTTGTATATATAATAGGAAGAAAAAGAGTTAGGTGGTGGAAATATGCCAAGAAAGAAAAAGGAAAGAATTACTTGGTATTACAGAGTTTCTACCAAGATGCAGAAGAAAAGCTTTGAAAATCAGCCAATAGAGTTCAAAGAACTATTTTCTGATATGGTAAAGATTGGCAAAAAAGATTTAGTAATGGCAGATAAAGTTTATTGCGACTATGGAGAAACAGGTACAAAGTTTAATCGTGATGGTTTTCTTGAAATGCTTGAGGATGCTGGACTGAATGTTACAGTTTTTGAAGGTGAAAAAGTTCAAGTTGGAGATGACCCAAGAAAAAAAGTCAGACAGATTAAATATGTTACTACAGTAAACCCTAATAAAAAACCACTATTCGATACTATCTGGATGAAGGCAACTTCGAGGTTCGCGAGAAATATCGAAGCCTATGATTTTGTAAAAACCTTGAAATTAAAGGGTGTAAGTCTTTGGTTTATAGATATAGACCTCCATAGTGACCAAGAAGATTTTGAGAGTGCCTTAAGAAAGCATTTTGAAAATGATATGGCCTACTCTGAAAAAGGTAGCAGAGACCAAAAACTATATCAAAGAAAACGAAAGAGAGAAAATATTTTATCTCATAACCCTCCCTATGGTTATAAATACCATAAGAGACAGAATGGAAAAAGAGAGTATTATACCATTATAAAAGGAAAAGATGAAATCGTTAGGGAGATTTTTAATCTTTCACTTCAATATGGGGAGACAGAAGTAGCTAAAATCCTAACTGCAAGAGGTATTTCTTCCAGCAAAGATGGTAAAAGTGGTAAGTTTTCTCCTTCAACTGTAAGAAATATACTTAATAATGAAAAATATATGGGGTTAAACTTTGTTGGAAAGTTTACATCAGGTGATGTCTTTCATAAATTGAGTTCTGTAGTAATAACAGAAGAATATAAAGATAACCTAAAAGAACATAAAGGATTGCCTAAAATGGTTGAGCCTGAATTGTGGTATGCAGCACAGGAAGCAAGGAGAAGTAGGACAACAGAGGGTTCAACAGGTGTTGTAGGCGCAAGACCAACAACTGCTACTGAATACCAAAAATATTTAAAGTGTGGAATATGTGGTAATCACTACACCTATGATGCTAATAAAGGTGGAAATCCACATTATAGGTGTTCCACAAAAAGAAATAATGGTGTTGAGGCTTGTAATGCTTCAAATGTAATGTTATATCAAATTGATAGTTGGATGGAACAAATGAAGAATGGTGGAATGTATGAAATCATCAAATCTGACTATCAAAACACCATTAACTCACTTATTAGATTATTGGAATACAATTTACACCAGCTATTAAATCCTTCTTCTATCTCTAATGAGGAAAAAGCAGAATTACAAAGACAAATAGAAGAAAAGTCACTTATTTATGAGGAATTCTATGCGAAACATTTGAGTACATCATATAAAAGTTTTGTGGAAAAAAGTATAGTTGATAAAAAACTTGCTGAATTATCAGAGGAATTAAGTGATTTAGAGAAGAAAATAAATAGTAGTGATGCATCTGATGAAAAATACATTGATGAACTCAAAAAGTTATTTAGGATTACTTTTGAGGAAATCAAGGTTGCGGAACACTTAAAAAAGGATTATACAGAAGAAGAAATCTTTGCATTGTTAGAAAACATAGTAATATATGGTAAGACTTCTAACCACAGTAATAGAAGCCCTAAAATAAGCATTATACCCACTTTGATACCATTTGAAAGAGCACAGGGAGTTATTAAAGCAGGTTATGATAACTTATCATATAGAATGTGGTATGATAGTGAAATCCTGACTTACAATGCTGAAGAAGATGCTTGGTATGTTGCAAGGGAAGAAACTGATACAGATACAGAAGTTGAAAAAGTTGATTTCTCTGATAAATCATATCAGTATTATATTCCAGAGGATAAAACCAAAGATGGTTGGAGATTGAAGAAAATAGCAAGAGAAGATTGGACTGTTGAAAGTTCTGTCGTTTTACCTCTTGTACCATCTGACTATCCTTATAATTTAGGACTTGAAGATGTGGAAGTACCAAAGAAGAGTCAATCCGCAAAAGACAAGCTCCAATTAAAAACTAAACAACCTGTCATTTCACTTGAAAATGCTATTGAAGAAGAAACAGCAGAATTATGTGGTGACCTAATTCAACAGGCAAGAAGACACGTTGAAAGGTTGGAAAAGGCCTTTACAGATTATATAAAGTCAATTGAAGAATAATTGAAAAGAGTGATAATATGTTGAACAAGCGACTATTACCAATCCTATTTTCATTATTATTAAGTCTATCATTTGTCTCTGGTTGTAGTAGGAATGAAGTAATAGAAAACCCTATATCAGTTGAAACAGGTAATGTCATAGCAACTGACACACCACAAGAAAAAGAAATAATAAAGAACGACACTACTATCAAAGAAGATAGTAGTGTCGAAGTTCACTTTATTGATGTTGGTCAAGCAGATGCAGCATTATTAATTAGTGATAATGAGGTTATGCTTATTGATGGTGGAAATGCACCTGACTCAAACCTTATATATTCCTATTTAACAAAGCATAATATAAGTCATATAGACTATATGATAGGCACCCATGCCCACGAAGACCATATGGGCGGATTATCTGGTGCATTATCAAAAGCAACTGTTGGTACAGTATTTGCACCAAAGACAGAAAATGATGCCAAGTTCTATCAAAGTTTTAAAAGGCTTGTTTCTGAAAAAGGGTTATCAATAACAACCCCACGCAGACATTCAAATTAGGAAGTTGTAAAGTTCAATTATATTGTCCTACCTATGAAAGTGCAAGTGACTTAAATAACACTTCAATAATGACAAAAGTTGTCTGTGGAGAAACTTCATTTCTTTTTACAGGAGATGCTGAAGCTGAAGAAGAAAGAGATATTATAAATCAAGGTTATGACCTATCTGCCACAGTATTAAAGGCAGGTCATCATGGAAGTGATACCTCCTCAAGTTATGTGTTTTTAAGAGAGGTAATGCCTGAATATGTTGTTATATCAGTTGGAAAGAATAATCAATATGGACATCCAGACGAGGGTGCTTTAAGCAGATTTAGGGATGTAGGTGCTAAAACGTACAGGACAGATTTACAAGGCGATATAATTTTACAAAGTAATGGTAAAGAAATCACAGTAAATACACAAAAGAATGCTACAATAGAAGTTAACCCTACTGTACCACCTGTTGTTGAAGAAGAAAATGTAGTAGAGAATACACCATCTTCATCATACATTGGAAATAAGAATAGTAAGAAGTTTCATTATCCTTCCTGTCATTCTTTACCCATTGAGAAGAATAGAAGATATTTTAATTCAAGGTCAGAAGCAATATCGAGTGGGTATGACCCTTGTAAAAACTGCAACCCCTGATTACAACAGGGATTGAAAAGTTGTAATATTTTACTCAATTTTCTTTTTTTATTGCATTTGATATCTTGATGTGGTATAATTAATAAGTTAAATATAGTAATGTGAGATAGTATAATTTTTTTCAAAGTTATACGTTAAAAAGGAATAAAAATGCGGTCAATAATTTTTCAAAAGAGGGGATTTTTTTATTTAATTGTACCTCAAATAATGGTGTTTTTAAAAATTACGAGTGCTTCAAACCCTTATAAATCAAGGGTTTTCTGTGTCTGGAGTAAGCCTTATAACAGACTTCTCATTGGAACGCCCGGCAGCGGCAAGTCAATGATTGCGCAGAGAATACCGACAATTCTCCCCGATATGAGCCTTGAAGAGGCTATCGAGGTAACAAAAATCTATTCTGTAGCAGGCGAGCTTGAAAGCGGTGTAAACCTTATTGCAAAAAGACCTTTTCGTACTCCGCACCACAGTGCCAGTGCAGTAAGCATAGTAGGCGGCGGCGCAAAGGCACGCCCGGGTGAAATATCCCTTGCACACAACGGTGTATTATTCCTTGACGAATTTCCCGAATACAGAAAAGATGTAATAGAATCAATGCGTCAGCCTCTTGAGGACAAAAAAATAACCGTCACACGTGCGGCGGCATCATATAC
>JAFXBO010000167.1 GCA_017521775.1 Clostridia bacterium
GTAATATATTTATTAAAAACAGGGCTAAATTTTTATAATAAAAATCAATATAATATTCATTTCCAAACCCGATTATCAAAACAACAAGCGCCATTATAATATTTGATAATGGACCTGAAAGATACAGAATAATTTCATCCGAAAGATTATATATAATCGTATTTTTAAGTTTTAAATTAAGACCAAATGGATAAATTGTTATATGCGAGCATTTAAGTCCGATACACTTTGCACTAAGCAGATGAGAAAGCTCGTGTACAGACATAATAATAAAACTCATAACAAAGTTTTCAAGCTGTCTGTTAATATAACAAAAAACTGCCATAACAACAAACAGCCAGTGGATATACAAAAATTTGTTTATTTTAATCAAAAAGCATCACCTATGAGTATCTTATTCACTCATAAATGATGCTATGATTTTAAATAACATAAAACAATATATAGAACATATGCAATATGCTTGCTATAACAACAAATAAATGGAAGACCGAATGCATATATCTCTTTTTCTTGAAGAAGTAATAGAATAGTGCGCCTATAGTGTAGCTTATTCCACCACCTGCCAAAAGCCACATTCCTCCGTTCTCAACCAGATACGGTAATGCCTTATATGCAAAGACTATTGCCCATCCCATCAGTAAATAACAAATGGCAGAGAATGTTTTGAATGCTTTTATATCAATCGAATTAAGTGTTATTCCCAATATTGCCGCAGTCCACACTGTTCCGAAAATTATCCAGGCTGTCACAGGGTCAAATTCACGAAGTGTGCATAAAGCAATAGGAGTATATGTTCCTGCAATCAATAAAAATATTGAACAGTGGTCAATTATCTGGAAAACTTTCTTTGCCATTAAGGATGGTTTTAACCCATGGTATATACTTGACATTGTGTATAGAATTATCATTGAAGCACCATAGATTGAGCGTCCCACAACACCATACACATTTCCTTTCACTGCTGAAAAGACAACACATAATACCAATGCAACAATTCCCACTGCTCCACCCACAATATGAGATACCATATTAAATATTTCCTCACCTCTTGTGTAATCAGGCAAATGTCTTTCCGATAGTTTTTCTCTTACCATTTTGAGCCTCCATTAATTATCTTTTGATTTTCATTGTAGTGGTTTTCTCCATTTCAACATCTGTTAATTCTATTTCTTTTATCTTCTTATAAGAAATCAATTTTTCATTTACTTCTTCAACAAATGCATCAATTTCCTTTTTAGACTCTTCATATCCATTTTCAGGATAATAAACAATCTTTGCACTAATACAATCTTTTCCTTTTTCTCTATTATTATACACTATACACTCTTTAATGAATTTACATTCATCCAAAAGAGATTCAATTTCTTCAGGGAAAACATTCTTTCCATTTTCTAAAACAATAACATTTTTCTTTCTTCCTGATATGAACACAAATCCATCCTTATCAATGTATCCCAAATCACCTGTATGGAAATATCCGTTTTTCAATACTTTTTTGTTATTCTCTTCATCCTTATAATATCCAAGCATAACCATATCGCCCTTGGCAATGATTTCGCCAACACCATTTTCATCAGGCTCAAATATCTTTACATCTGCATTTGGTAATGCCTTTCCAACAGAATTTGCTCGCATATTCTTTTTGTTTTCAGCAGAGAGGACTGGTGATGTTTCTGACAACCCATACCCCTGAATTGAAAAAATTCCTATATCGTTGTAAAACTTTAATACTTGTGGATTTGCCGCAGCTGCTCCAACAATTATTACTCTCAAATGTCCTCCAAGACCATCGATGATTTCTTTGAAAATTTTTCTTCTTATATCAATTCCGAATTTTCTTAAAATTGATGTTATTTTAATTCCCTTTTGAACTGTTTCAAGCTTATTCATTTTAATAAGCTTTCTGTTAATTGTTTTATAAATCTCGTCAATAATCTTAGGCACAGCAACCATTATTGTAACGCCATATTCATTAAGACACTTATCCACTCTTAAGCCTTCGCAGAATACATTACATATACCATTACTCAAAAACAGTAAAATCTGCATCATACCAAATGCGTGATGGAACGGTAAAATTGCCATATTAACATCGTCAGTACAAAAGCTAATCCATTTATTTAACCCATAAACATCTGCCATAAGATTTTTCTGACTTAACATTACAGCTTTTGATTTTGAAGTTGTTCCTGATGTGAAAAGCAAAACGCTCATTTTTTCATTATCAGGTACAATTATATCATATTCTTTGTCATTGTCAAGAACTCTTCCCTCCGACATAACCTTATCAAAATCCTCATTATCGGTACATATTTTTATTATATCTTCTCTATCCTTTAATATGTCATAATATTCCTCTGCATAAAAAATTGCATCAGCCTCCGAGCGAGCCAACTGGTCATTGATTTCAAACTCCATCAACCCCTTATCAAGAGGAACAACAACACTGCCTGTTGATAGCACTGACAACCACACAAGCATCCATCTATAACTGTTCTTTCCTATAACGGCA
>JAFXBO010000168.1 GCA_017521775.1 Clostridia bacterium
GGTCATTTATAGGCATTGCGATACCCTGAGTAACAGGACCATAAGCCTCAGCCTTTGCAAGTCTTTGAACAAGCTTATATCCGATATTTCCAGCATCAAGGTCAGGGAATACCAAAACATTTGCCTTTCCTGCAACAGTTGAACCCGGTGCCTTTGACTCTCCGATTGATGGAACGATAGCGGCATCAAGTTGTAATTCTCCGTCAACATTAAGGTTTGGATTGTTTTCTTTAACAATTCTTGTTGCTTCAACAACTTTATCAACATCTGCGTGCTTAGCGCTTCCTTTTGTTGAGTGTGAAAGCATAGCAACATATGCTTCTTTTTCAGCTAATAATTCAAATGATTCTGCAGAGCAAGCTGCGATTGCGGCCAACTTTTCAGGGTCAGGATTTTGTTCCAAACCACTGTCTGCAAAAATAAATGTTCCGTCTGCACCATATTCACAGTCAGGCACAACCATCAAGAAAAATGCAGATACTAATTTAACGCCAGGCTTTGTCTTAATAATCTGAAGACTTGGTCTTAGAGTGTTTGCAGTTGAATGGCAAGCGCCTGAAACAACGCCGTCAGCATCTCCTGCTTTAACCATTAAGCAAGCATAATACATATAATCTTCAAGCGCAATCTTCTTTGCTTCTTCATATGTCAAACCCTTAGACTTTCTTAATTCTACGAAAAGATTAAGATATTCTTCTGTCTTTTCATATGTATATGGGTTAATTACTGTAGCCTTTGAAATGTCATAACCCTTTCCATATTTCTCCACCTCTTCAGGTGTGCCCACGATAATGATATTTGCAATATCCTCTTTTAAGATTTTTTCGCAAGCCTCATAAATTCTTGAGTCCATTGATTCAGGCAAAACAATAGTCTTTTTGTCTTGTCTTGCTCTTTCTTTAATTCTGTCAATAAATGTAGCCATTTTCATTTCTCCTTTGCTTACATAAAATATTACACATTTATTCAACATATATTATATACCAATAATTTCAAATTTACAAGTATTTGGGTAAAAAAAATTCTATATGTTGACATTAATTTCAATGTGGAATATAATATTTTAAAACAGATAAGGGAAGAGAGAAAATGATAAAAGCAGTAATTTTTGATTTAGATGGCACAGTTTCAGACACAATCTCTACTATTGCACATTTTGGAAATGTTGCATTGGAACATTGTGGTTTTTTACCTATTGATGAAAATGAATATAAATATTTTGCAGGAGATGGAAAAGTAAAACTGCTTCACAGGGCGTTAGCATTTTATGGTGCAGACACAGAAGAAAACTTTAAAAAGGTTGAAGCTAAGTATGATAGTGAATATGAGGCTGACCCGATTTTTGAAACAAAACCTTTTGATGGATTGGTTGAGGAATTGCAAAAACTAAAAAGCAGGGGAACAAAGCTTGCCATTCTTTCAAATAAGCCTGATAATGTGACAGTTATGGTTGCTAGAGAACTTTTTGGCGATTTATTCTGCATAGTTCACGGAAAAAGAGAAAATATAGCCACAAAGCCAGACCCTGAGGGAACAAATATCCTGATGGAGGAGTTGGGAGTTACAAAAGAAGAATGTGTTTTTGTAGGTGATACAAATGTGGATATCTTTACTGCAAAGAATGCAGGAATGAAATCAATAGGTGTTTTGTGGGGATTTCGTGATAAAAAGGAGCTTTTTGATGCCGGTGCTGACCATATTATTGAAAAAACAGACCAAATTTTTGAAACAATTTTAAAAATAGAGAGTGAGTAAATGAAAGAAAAACGAAGAAAAAAAGAGATTAAAAGAGAATTAAAAAACTATTTTAATTTTTTTTTAAAAAGTGTTGACAATGGTTTTAAAAAGTAGTATCATATCTTTTGCAGGTTTCATTTAAACCGAATTTTGAATTACTTAATAAGGAGGAAATTTCAATGAGTAGCTATTTGGCAAAACCACAGGAAATTAACAGAAAATGGTATATCATTGATGCACAGGATAAGCCTTTAGGCCGTGTTGCAGCTCAGGCAGCAAGCATTTTGAGAGGTAAGCACCTTCCAACATTTACACCAAATGTTGATTGTGGCGACCATGTGATAATCATAAACGCAGCAAAAACAGTTTTGACAGGTAACAAAATCAATCAAAAGGTTCGTTACTATCATACTGGCTGGGTTGGTGGAATTAAAGAAATTCACTACAACAAGCTTATGGCAGAAAATCCTGAAAAGGCAATTATGTATGCAGTTAAGGGTATGCTTCCAAACAACACAATCGGAAGAAAGGCCCTAACAAGACTTCGCGTTTACAAGGATGACCAACACGAGCACGCAGCTCAAAAACCAGAAAACTGGAACGGAGAAATAAAGTAAGGAGGATTTTAAAATGGCAAAAGAACAATATTATGGCACAGGCAGAAGAAAGTCTTCCGTTGCAAGAGTTCGTTTAGTTCCTGGAAATGGAAATGTTACAATTAACGGAAGAGATATAGATGATTATTTTGGTCTTGACACATTGAAAGTTATCGTTCGTCAACCATTGACTCTAACATCAACAATTGGTAAGTTTGATGTTATCGCAAAGGTTGAAGGTGGTGGCTTCACAGGTCAGGCAGGCGCTATCCGTCATGGTATCGCAAGAGCTATATTGGAAGTTGATACAGACGAATACAGAGCAACATTGAAGCAAGCTGGTTTCTTGACAAGAGATTCAAGAATGAAGGAAAGAAAGAAATACGGCTTGAAGGCTGCTCGTCGTGCACCACAATTTTCAAAGAGATAATTACGACTCAAAAACCTCCGAATTTTCGGAGGTTTTTTGTTATAGTGTCGTCTATTCACACTTTATTCAAAAAATATTTACATAAAAAACATTCACTTGGAATAATTTAATGTTATAATTAATTAAAATTACCTGAAATATCAAGGAGGAACAGAAGTTGGAACGAAACAAAAAACTCAAAATTTCCGATTTTAAGTTAACCAAAAAGAAGATTGCTTTTATTACTGCAGGAGCAGTACTTGTTGTCGGATTGGGAATATATTCTGGTGCAAAAAGGTCTGCTGCTGTAAATTCTCAGGCAGTAATAGAGACAGACATTGTTACATACGGAGACATTAAATCGGTTATAACAGGTGAGGCTTCGGTTGAGGCTTATGAAAGATTTGAAATAATATCAATGGTTAGTGGTGATATTATAAGTTCTCCTTTTGAAGTAGGGGATTCTGTTTCTGAAGGGGATGTTCTTTATCAGTTTGATACAAAAGATGCACTAAGGAGTATACAAAAACAGGAAATATCTCTTGAGC
Organism: Clostridia bacterium; assembly: GCA_017521775.1. Taxonomy (GTDB): domain Bacteria; phylum Bacillota; class Clostridia; order UBA1381; family UBA1381; genus RGIG1988. The sequence goes on from JAFXBO010000168.1 coordinate 3,291, forward strand.
AATCAAAAAACAATCTTAACAATGCAAGAAGTGACTATAATGATGCCAAAGAAAATCTTTACATAACATCACCTTGTGATGGGATAATAAGTGGTTTGACAATAAAAAAAGGAAGCGATATTGCTAACAATCAGCAGATTGCAACAGTTAAGAACACAAGAGACTTGGAAGTATCACTTCCTTTCACATCCGAACAGATAGAAAAAATTTATGTTGGACAAAGTGCCAATGTTTCAAGTTCAATTCATATGAGTGTTGTTTCGGGAAAAGTTTCCTCAATAAGTACGGAATCCAGTACGCAGGACAATGGGTCTAAAACATATAACGTTACAATTGAGCTTGAAAATCCGGGGGCATTTACAGAGGGACTTGCAGTCGGAGCAGAAATTGCAGGAATGCAGAGTCCTGGATATGGAACTATAGAATATAGTGAAACAGGGACATTAAAAGCAGAGGCTTCAGGAACTATAACATCAGTTCGATATTCAAATGGTGATTTTGTGGAAAAGGGTGCTGTTATCGCAACTATTTCATCAGATGCACTTTCATCTCAGGAGAGAAGTCTTGCAAGCAGTGAATTAAACTATAAAAGCGCACAGCTTTCAATGTCGGAAACAAGGGATAGCCTTGATGATTATTCTATAACATCACCTATTTCAGGAACTGTTATAACAAAAAACGCGAAAGCAGGAGACACTATTGACAGAACAAACTCATCAACAGCTCTTATGGTTGTTTCAGATATCTCAAAGCTAAAATTCAGTCTTGAAATTGATGAACTGGATATAAGCAAGGTTCATGAGGAACAAGAGGTTGATATAACCTGTGAAGCACTTCCTGGTGAAGAATTTAAGGGAAAAATTACAAGCATTTCAGTTGAGGGTACAGCAACAAATGGTGTTACAACATACACAGCAGAGGTAGTTATTGACGAACCTGGAAATTTAAGACCAAGTATGAATATTGACGCAAGTGTCATAATTGATTCTCGCGAAAATGTGTTAATGATTCCGAGTGGTGATGTTAAAACAGCTATGGGAATGTCATATGTTTTCTTAAAGGATGAAACAGGTGAAAGAGGGGCAACTGAAGAAGATTTTATACCTTTAATGGATGGAAAAGTATCTCAAAGAGTGAATAAAGAGAATAATAAAGATAGAGAGCATAAAGGTATGATGCCTGAAGCACCTGAGGGCTTTGTGGTTGCTATAGTTGAAACAGGAATTTCCGACGGTGAATACATAGAGATTAAGAGCGGATTAGAGGAATTTGACGAAATTCAGAGTGTTACTGTCGAATCAAATTCACTAAATGACTTTATGCAAATGATGGGTGATATGCATGGTGGAGCTATGCAGGGAGGAGGAATGCCATCGGGTGGTGGAATGCCTGGAGGTATGAGGTAATAAGATGATAAGACTTGAAAATATAAAAAAAATATATCATATGGGTGAAACTGATGTTCACGCACTGGATGGTGTAAGTCTTCATATAAAGCCTCATGAATTTGTTGCAATAATCGGACCATCAGGCTCAGGAAAATCTACACTTATGAATATGATAGGATGTCTTGATGTTCCGACAGACGGAGAATGTTGGATTGACGGAGTTGCTGTCAGCAAAATGAGGGATAACCAACTTGCAGATTTAAGAAACAGAAAGATAGGGTTTATATTTCAGCAATATAATCTTTTATCCAAGCTTTCAGCTATTGAAAATGTGGAATTGCCTTTGATTTATAGGGGACTTTCACAAGCTGAGAGAACTGAGCTTGCAAAAGAAGCCTTAAAGAGAGTGGGGCTCCTGGACAAAATCAATCATAAGCCATCAGAACTCTCAGGTGGACAACAACAAAGAGTTTCAATAGCAAGAGCTCTTTCGTCAAAACCATCTATTATCTTAGCCGATGAGCCGACAGGCGCGCTTGATTCAAAATCAGGAATTGAAATTATGCAGATGCTTCATGAACTGCATTCGGAGGGTAATACGGTTGTTCTTATTACCCATGACTTAAATATTGCAAAGCAGGCTGAGAGAATTGTGACAATAAAAGATGGACTTATTGTATCAGATACTGAAAACAAGAATGACAGAAATGAGGCGAGCCTATGAAGTTTTTTGCTAAAATCAATCAATCTGTCAAGATGGCAATGAAGAGTATTCTGGGAAACAAGGCTCGTTCAGCATTGACAATGCTTGGTATTGTTATTGGTGTGAGTTCTGTAATATTGTTAACAGGTATCGGAGGAGGCACAACAAAGGCTATAACTGACCAGATATCTTCTATGGGCACAAAGCTTATAACCGTAAACACAAACAGAAGAGGCTCGACAAGAAGTGTTGATTATGACGATTTATCAGAATATGTTGAAGATAATCCCGAACTCTTTTCAAATTTATGCCCATACATTTCGGGAATTGCACAAGCCAAGCTTGGCAGTGAGAATTTCCAAACCTCGCTTGATGCATCGGATGAACAGTATGAGAGTATAAAGAATGTTGAACTTATAAGTGGAAGATTTATTTCGGAATTTGACTGTGAAAATCGAGCTTATGTAGTGGTTGTGGGTACATATATACAAAGGGAATTGTTTGGAGGTATGAATCCTGTCGGAGAGTATATAAAATTAAACGGAAAGCAGTTTAAAATCATAGGAGTCTATGATGAAACTGCAGACTCCACGAAAAATTCTCAGGATAACAAGGTAACAATTCCATATACAACAGCAATGAGATTTTTAAAAAATAAAAAAATCTCAACCTACTACCTTGAAGCAAAGAACGAGGATGTGGTTGATATGGCAGTGAGTTCAGTAAAGTCGTTTTTTGCAAGAAAATTCGGTTCTGATTCGGGATTTAGTGTGACAAGTGTTTCTGTTATCATTGACACAATGAACGAAATTCTGGGTATGATGACAACGATGCTTGCAGGCATTGCGGCAATCTCGCTTATTGTGGGTGGTATTGGTGTTATGAATATTATGACCGTAAGTGTAAGCGAAAGAACGAGAGAAATTGGTATACGAAAGGCAATTGGTGCAAGAACAACCGATATACTGATGCAATTTTTAATTGAATCAGTTTTGCTTAGTGCAATAGGAGGAACTATTGGAATATTGGTTGGAATAGGACTCGGACCTGTTGTTAAATCATTACTTAATTTAGAGTTCGCAGTTCAAATGAATATGGTTATAATATCATTTGCATTTTCGGCAGCAATCGGGGTCTTCTTTGGCATCGCACCTGCTAAAAAAGCAGCAAATTTGCATCCGATTGATGCATTGAGAGCAGATTAATTGAAAGGAAATATAAAATGAAACGATTAAAAAGAATAATATGTCTTGCCTGTGCTGTTAGTGTCAGTACTTCTTTCTTAACAGTGTCAGCAAAACAGACAACATACAGCGATTTAAATTCTGATTACGAATGTTATCATCCGGTTATGAGACTCAGTGAATTAGAGATTATAAATGGTTATGAGGATAATACTTATAGACCTTGGAATAATGTGACAAGGGCGGAGTTTTGCAAGATTGTTGTTGCTATGATGGATAAAACCGAAGAGGCAAAAACAATTTCAGCCTCATCTGCTTTTTATGATGTAAATGCTGTTAAATGGTGCATTCCATATGTCAACTATCTCACAAAAAACAATATTATAAAAGGCTATGCGGATGCAACCTTCAAGCCGAACAATATAATAACTTATGCAGAAGCCGTAACAATTCTTTTAAGAGTTTCAGGCTATAGTGAAGAACAGGTAGGCTATAGCTGGCCTGCAAACTACATAAACAAGGCAGAGGATTTGAAGATTGCAGGGAATATGAAGTTTTCGCCAAACGATGCTGTCACAAGAGCTGCTACAGCAATAATGGTTGATAATGTTATGTTCACCAATATTGATGGTTCTCAAGGAGTTACCCCTGTTCGTGCAACAAAGAATTACACATTAGCAGATAAATACCTTGAGGGAATTGCCATTGACTATGATGATTTAACAGTATATAAGGACAATAAAACTGTTACAGTTGCCGATATTGAGATTAATGATGTTGTTTATTATAATACCAGGACAAATACAATGGATATTTACAATAAAAAGGTTACAGGTATATATAATGAGGCAATTCCGTCAAAAGCATATGTGACAAGCGTTGATGTTGGAGGAAATGTTTATAGCATAAACCAAAGGGTAAGCACATCAAAGCTTGATGCATCACAGGGAAGCTTTAAAATCGGAGAAAGAGTTACACTCCTGTTAGGGGAAAATGATGAGGTTTGCTTTGCAGTTGAATTGGATGATATGACATCATTTGATTATGGAATTTTGATGGATGGCTATAAGGAAACAGCTGATAGTGGGGAGAATAAAGGTTCAACTCAAACGATAGTAAAAATGATGATGGGTGATGGGAATATATATGAATATAAAGCCACAAGCACATATTCAAATCATATCGGAGAGCTGATGAAAATTTCCTATGATAACGGATTTGTCTCACTAAAGAGCGTTTCTTCATCTAAAAACTATGGGGAAATCAACAAATCAAAACGAACAATCGGTGGAAAGACATTCTTAAAGGATGGTGTTATTTTTAACAGAGTTTCAGACGAGGGTGAAGCTTTGGAAATTGAGGTTGTTGATTTTAATGAATTGGATGTTAATAAAATAGATATAAGCCAGCTAATTGCATCTGTTGATGTAAATGCATTTGGGGATATTGCAGTTATGTATGTCTGTGATATGCCGAGTTCATATCAGTATGGTCTTTTGAGGGACTATGAACCATCAGGTAATGGAGAAACATCCTCGGGAATATATACAATTTACAATGATTCAAAAGCTGTAAGCTATCCAAGTGATATAAGAGCAAATGTTTCAGGTGCAGTTGCATACAGACTATCAAATGGTAAAATCACAGATATAAAAAGCCTCAAAAAAATTGACTCAGCAAGCTCAATAGGAGCAATAGATGGTGGAAGAATTATGATAAATTCCAAAATTTATGAAATAGCAGGCGATGTTGAGATTATAGACATAAACAGTACTTCCTGCAGGACTATTTCACTTGATGAGCTTATTAAAAGCAAGGTTTTGGGTGTTACCCTGTACTCTATGCAAGATAATTCCGATAATGCAGTTATAAGGGTTGTAACAGTAAGTTTGAAATGATAAAGATGTGTCGGCAAGTTTTATTGCCGACATATTTTTTTCTTGCTTTTTTTATTTTTAAATAGTATAATATAATGAGTGTTATGTTTAATATAAAAGAGGAGATAAAAATGAGAAAAAGAATTCTTGGATTACTTATTA
>JAFXBO010000169.1 GCA_017521775.1 Clostridia bacterium
AGTTTTCAAAGATTCATGATGAGCTTATTTTAGAGGGCAGAATATTCTTAACAAAAAAGAATAGATATGAGGCAATAAAAAAGGATATGCTAATGGGAGTATTGCAATGTAATCCCCACGGACGATTTGCATTTCTTCGTTCTTTAAATAGTGATGAAGAAATTTTTATAGGCGGAGATAAACTGTCTGGTGCATTGCACAATGATACAGTTATGGCAGTTATAGATGTGCATAATCCTTTGTCAGGCAAAAAAGAGGGACATATAACAAAAATCTTGAAAAGAGGAAATGAAAGATTAACAGGTGTTATAAAAAGAGAGCATAAGGGTGTTTTTCTGATAGTCCCAGATAACAAGAGAATTTATTCACTTATAAAAGCAGATGTTTTTGACGGAGTTATGGCAAATGTCGGAGACAGAGTTTTAGTTGAGATAACAGGCTATAATGATGATATTCTTGGAGTAATAACTAAAAACCTTGGCGACAGTAGTGAGCTAAAAAGTAATGTTGATGCGATAATTCAAGAGTATTCCATAAAGGAAGAATTTGATGAAAAAACTTTGGAGGAGGCACAAAAAGCTCCTAAAAGAGTTTCGCAAAAGGATATTGAGGGAAGACTCGATTTAAGAGATAAGAAAATTTTCACAATAGATGGAGATGATGCCAGAGATTTTGATGATGCAGTATCTGTTGAGGTTGTGGGCGAGGAATATATTTTGGGAGTTCATATTGCGGATGTGACAAATTATGTGTCCCCCAATACATCGCTTGATGATGAAGCATTTCAAAGAGGTACAAGCGTTTATCTTGCAGACAGGGTTATTCCAATGCTTCCTTTGGAACTGTCAAATGGAATTTGCAGTTTAAATCCTAATGTAAACAGACTCACGCTATCTGTCTTTATGAGGATAGATAAAAAGGGAAATGTCAGTTTTGAGTCACTAAAAAAGAGTGTTATTCGTTCTTGTGAAAGATTAACATATAACGATGTGGCAGATCTTTTGGAAAATCAGGATAAAAAACTTTTAAAAAAATATCAATACATTCTGCCAGACCTCTTAAATATGCAAGAGCTTGCCAAAATCTTATATGAGCGAAGAAAAAACAGAGGTTCAATTAATTTTGATTTTCCTGAGGCAGAGATTATAACAAATGATATAGGTGAGCCTGTTGATATAATTAAGAGCGAGAGAAGAATATCTCATAAAATGATTGAGGAATTTATGCTTTGTGCAAATGAAACTATTGCCGAGATGGCATTCTGGGCAGAGCTACCTTTTGTTTTTAGAGTACACGAGCCACCATCAATTGAAAAAATTCAGGATTTTAATAAGTTCTTATATAATTTTGGATATAGTCTTAAAGGGAAAATTGATGAAGACAATCCTGTTCATCCTAAGGCGTTTGCACAGATTATGGAAAAAATACAGGGAAGCAATGAGGAGATAATAATTTCAACATATATGCTCCGTTCATTGATGAAAGCAGAATACAAAGATGAAAATCTTGGTCATTTTGGTCTTAGTGCAAAATACTATTGCCATTTCACATCTCCTATAAGAAGATATCCTGATTTGATGATACACAGAATCCTAAAGGATTACATTGATTGCAAGGATGCATTTAAATATGAGAAAATTGTAGGGGAGGCTTCTCGTCATTCAAGTGACAAGGAGCTTGATGCAGAGTATTGCGAAAGAGATGTTGACGATTTGATGAAAGCAGCGTATATGTCAAAGTTTATTGGAGAGGATTTTAGCGCACGCGTTTCATCAGTAACAAATTTTGGTATGTTTGTTCAGCTTGATAACACAATTGAGGGATTAATTCGTCTTGCAGATATGAAGGGCGACTATTATGAATTTGATGAAAATGCCAAGATCATCAGGGGAAACAGATTCTCAAGAGAATATAGAATTGGTGACAAAATAGAAGTTGTTTTAATAAGTGCAAAGCTTTCAGAACGACAGATTGATTTTGTCAGAAAAGAGGATTTTGATAAAAGCATAATAAAGCGTGAAAGAAAAAGAGAAGAACAGTTTTCGAACAGAAGAAAAAAACGGGGAAACAGAGAATACACAAGAAGAAAGAAAAGGAAAAGATAAATGGAAAAGTTTGAGATAATAATTCCCACCATATTTGGTCTTGAGGCTTTTGTTTCAAGAGAAGTAAGAGCATTGGGATATGAAACGACATCTGTAGAGGATGGAAGAGTGACATTTTTAGGGGATTATAGAGCAATTTGCAGAGCAAATCTGTGGGTAAGAACAGGGGAGAGAGTTCTTATCAAGGTTGCAGAGTTTGAGGCTCGCACATTTTCAGAACTTTTTGATTCAACCAAGGCGATTGACTGGTCAAGGTGGATTGGAAAGGATAATGCATTTCCTGTAACAGGCTTTTGCTTAAAATCTGTTTTAGCAAGTATGCGTGATTGTCAGTCAATAATAAAAAAGGCAATAGTTGACTCTATGAGCCAGAAATATGGGATTACACATTTTGAAGAAACAGGAGCAGTGTACCAAATAAGATTTTCTGTTATGAAGGACAGAGTAACCCTGATGCTTGATACAACAGGTGACGGACTTCACAAACGAGGCTACAGGGCAGTTTCAAATGCAGCGCCATTGAAAGAAACAATAGCAGCTAGCATGATAATGCTAAGTCATTGGAAGTATGAATATCCACTTGCAGACCCACTATGTGGTTCAGGCACTATTCCAATTGAGGCAGCGATGATAAAAAGAAATATCGCACCAGGTCTGACAAGAGGATTTTTATCCGAGGGTTTTTCGCAATGTCCAAAGGAATTATGGGATGAGGCAAGAGAAGAGGCAAGGAGTTTAGAAAAAAATGTGCCACTTGAAATATTTGCTTCGGATATAGATGCAAACACCATCGAAATTGCAAAAAGGAATGCTGTTTTAGCAGGTGTAGGAGATGCAGTTGTGCCGACGGTTCTAAATGCAGGAGATTTTTATACTGATATTCCATATGGAACTGTAATTTGCAATCCTCCTTATGGCGAGCGACTGGGAGATGAAAAAATGTGTCAGGAATTATACGCTATAATGGGAAAAGCATTTAAAAAGCTTGATAAGTGGTCGTATTATATTCTAACATCAAACGAAGGATTTGAGAAAGCTTTTGGAAAGGTAGCAGATAAGAAAAGAAAGCTGTATAATGGAATGTTAAAGTGTAATATTTATCAGTATTTCGGAGAAAGACCGCCGAGAAAATAAAATAATAAGAGAATTCAGAAATTCTGAATTCTCTTATTAAGTTAAATCATTATAAAGTTGTTGTAAGGTAAGTATCCTTATATGTTCGGCAGAGGCTGTCATGTGCAGCTTTTGCCTTTTTTATATCGGTAAATAATCCAAACACTGTCGGACCACTGCCACTCATAATAGCACCATCTGCACCAAGTGAAAGCATTTTTTCCTTGATTGAAGAAATAACATTATATTCTTTTAGTGTAACATCCTCAAAAGCATTTGAAAGATTTTCACAAATTGAATGATAGTTCTGATTTTTAAGCGCTTCTATCATTTTATCATTATCAGGGAAGATTGTTCTTTCGCATTTATCAAATTCCTTGTATGCCCACGGGGTTGATATTGAAATTGGAGGGGTAACAAGTAGGACATAACATTTTGGTAATGGTGGAAGTACGGTTAGAACATCACCTATACCCTCTGCCAATTGAGTCTGTCCCATAAGACAGTATGGGACATCAGCACCGAGAGTTGAACCGATTTGCATAAGTTCTTCGTCAGAAAAGGCATATGAATTCAGCATATTAAGGCTTGCTAAAACTGCTGCGGCATTTCCGCTACCTCCAGCAAGTCCTGCAGATATAGGAATGTTTTTGTGAATTAGTATTTTTGCTCCGCCAACTTTTCCTAATGCATTATAGTAAGCTTGGCAAGCTTTATATGCAATATTTTTATTGTTTGTCGGCAATCCCTTTTTGTTAGTGGTAATTTTTATTTCTCCGTCAGTTTTGTCAACAATTATAATATCCGACAGATTGACGCTCTGCATAATTGTCTTCAGATTATGATATCCATTTTCTCTGACACCGACAATGTCAAGCGTAAGATTGATTTTGGCAAATGAACGCGCCATTGCTCTGTTGCCGGTTATAACTATACTATCAGAAAGCATTATAATAATACCTCGCTACTTGTCTAAATTATTGTGTGAAAGTTCGATAACTTCCAGTATTTTTTCATCAGTGACAATGTTTTCACTGGCATTTTTCTTTAAATACATCAGGTATTCAATATTACCCTCAGGACCTTTAATTGGAGAATAGGATAACCCAAGAGTAGAAAATCCTGAGTCAATCGCATATTTTAAAGCATTTTTGCACACCTCAAGATGAACATTTCTGTCTTTCACAACACCTTTTTTTCCAACCTGTTCACGCCCTGCCTCAAACTGTGGTTTTATAAGTGCAACAAGTTCTCCATCATCCTTTAACAGTTCATTAGCAACGGGGAGAACAAGCTTTAAGGATATAAAGGAAACATCAATTGATGCAAAGTCAATCTTTTCACCAATTTCTTCCGAAGTAACATATCGGATATTTGTTCTCTCCATATTGACAACTCTGTCATCCTGTCTTAATTTCCATGCTAGCTGACCATATCCGACATCTATACTAAATACCTTTTTTGCTCCGTTCTGTAGCATACAATCGGTAAAACCACCTGTTGATGCTCCGATATCCATTGTGACCTTATCTTTTAAGCTTATCGGAAATTCCTGCATTGCTTTTTCAAGCTTCAATCCACCACGGCTGACATATTTTAAAGTTTCGCCTCTTATTTCGGGCTTTGCAGTGTCGGGGTTAATCATCATTCCTGCCTTGTCGCATTTTTGATTATCAATATACACCTGACCTGCCATTATAAGTGCTTTAGCTCTTTCTCTGCTTTCGGTCATACCCTGTTCTGTCAAATATACATCAAGTCTTATTTTTTCTGCCATTTAACAACCTCCATAGAGATTTCTAAATCTCTGGGCAATTTGTTTTTCGCCAAGATTATAATAATTATCTAATTGTGATACATTTCCATGAATAATAGGTACATTCGGATATGTAGCAGCTTCAAATTTTATATTCGAATTTCTTTTTGAAATAATTGTGCTTATCATCGAGCCTAAACCTCCTGAAATACTATGGTCCTCAAGAGTCATAACAATTTTTGCATCCCCAAGAATATCAGACAATTCATCAGCAACAGGAGACAGAGTAGGCAAGCAGATTACAGATATATCAATATTTTCGCTTTTTAATATATTCTTTGCTGATAGCGAAGTAGATAACATTCTGCCTGTTGTGATAATTATGTTATTTTTATTCTCTCCATAAGCATTTATTTTGTTTATTTCAAAGTCAGGACAATCGTCATAAGAATTATTTCCTCTTGGGTATCTTATTGCAATTGGACCATCGTGCTTATTTATTGCATAGTCAATCATTTGTCGAAGTTCTTTAAAAGAAGAAGGAGACAAAATTGTCATGTTAGGCATATCCGAAAGGAATGATATGTCATATAAACCATGGTGAGTTTCTCCGTCTGCGCCAACAACTCCTGCTCTGTCAAGTAAAAAAACGACATGAAGATTTTGAAGACAGACATCGTGAAGGATTTGGTCATATGCTCGTTGTAAAAACGATGAATAGACTGCAAAAACAGGAATAACACCCTCTTTGGAAAGACCTGCTGAGAAAGTTACTGCGTGTTGTTCAGCTATTCCTACATCAAAGAATCTGTCAGGATACAATTTAGAAAATTCCAATATACCAACACCTGCAGGCATTGCGGCAGTAATAGCCACAAAATTCTTGTTATTATCTGCAAGAGAAATCAGAGTTTTTCCTGCACATTCGGAGTAGTC
>JAFXBO010000170.1 GCA_017521775.1 Clostridia bacterium
AATATTAATATCAGAGCATCTGAAAGCATAGACTCTGAATTCCTTGGTAGTATTACATATGGTCAGATGATTGATATTATCGAGGAAGAGGATGATTGGTATGTTATTCCTCACGGAGATAATGGTCAGATTGGATATGTTTTAAAAGAGTATGTAACAACTTCATATGATGAAGCAAGAAGCATTCTGTTAGAGAGTGTGATGTATGAAACAGGTGTTGTTAAAGTTGATGGCAGTGCACTTAACATAAGAAGTGGTGCAGGGACAGATAACACTGTTATAATTGATCAGGTTGCAGATGGTGACCCTGTGGTTGTAATTGAACAGGTAGAGGGTGACTGGCTCAAGGTATATTATGGAGATAACTATGATGTTGGATACGTAACATCTCAATATGTAAGCCTTGGTGGAATGGTCAGCCGTGAGAATGTTGCAAAAAAGAGAATTGACAGAATTAATGCAATTTCCAAGACAGGTATAATCACAAAAGCAACTGAATGTAAGAGTATGCCAACTGATAATGCATCAGTTTATAAAAATTTTGCAAAAGGTGACACGTGCTTAATTGTTGACACAGGTTCAGAATGGACCAAGGTTGCTTATGGTGATAACAGAACAACAGGATATGTTAAGTCAGCTAATGTTATGGCAAAATCTGCTTATGATAATTTGAATAAGCAGAAATCAAAGACTTCAACTAAGGCAAAGTCAACATCTGTTAGCAATGCTAATCCTAAATCAAGCTCAAAGGGTCAGGCAATCGTAAATACTGCTAAAAAATATATTGGTGTAAGATATGTATATGGTGGTACATCACCATCAGGCTTTGACTGTTCAGGTCTTGTTCAATATGTATGCAGACAAAATGGAATATCAGTAAATCGTACATCAAGATCTCAATATTCTAATGGTGTTGCAGTTTCAAAGAACAATCTTCAGGCTGGTGATTTGGTGTTCTTCTCTAAGGGAAGTGGAATTTCACACGTAGGTATCTATGCCGGTGGCGGTCAGGTAATTCATGCCCCAAGCCCAGGTAAGAGAGTTTGTAGTATTGCATTGTCAAAGATTTGCAGTTATTCAAACTATGTTGGTGCAAGAAGAGTATATTAATAATAAAAACTCCGAGACTTATGTTTCGGAGTTTTTTGTTGAAATAAATAAACTTATGTGGTATAATTGATACATACAGGGGGATATAAAATGAAAACTTTAAAGATAATTTTACCGATTATTATAATTCTGGTGATTATTGCTTTTGGATATTCTTTTATTCATATTGATGGACACGAAATCAAATTTGTAGATGAGCTTTTAGAAGCAAAAACTGTTACAGTTATTGTTATGAATGAAGAAAATGACGATCCAAAAGTTGAATATGATTTGAATATAGAACAGATAAAAAATCTAAAAAAACTTATAGAGGAAAATACATATACTCGCCGAATGTCGTCAACAATTGTTGGAGTATTACCTGATAAAAGGTACACAATATTCGCAAATTGGGATGACAATGGTCAAAAACATCTGCAGATAAGTTTACTGGGTGGTGAATACATACAGATTTTGGGAGAATATGGGAACAATTACAATAAGATAAAAAATTCCAACTTTGAAAAAGAACTAATTTCAATTCTTAGTGATATATGATCTGAATATATATGGGTGTGCATTACTAAATTGAAGTATAATGTTTTTAGCCCTGACTTGACAAAAGCTTGGCATAAAAAATAGTAAAAGCACGCCCAAAGCGTGCTTTTTTATGATATTTAGTTTTACCACAATTGTGCATAGAGCATTTCAATATCTTTCAGGGTAGGAACCTTAGGATTTGTCTGTGTGCATTTATCAACCATAGCAGCTTTTGCCATTGCAGGAATCTGGGCAAAATATTCAGATTCAGTACATACACCTGTCTCAGAAATCGAGAGAGGCATATCCATCTCCTTCATCATAAACTGGCACCAGTTTGAAAGCGCTCTTACGGTGGTTACGATGTTAAAGTTCTGTAGACCGAGTGTTCTTGCAACTGTAGCATATTTTCGTACGTGTTTGGGATAATCGGTCTTAAGCTTTGAATATTTATCGATATCACTGTTATATTCAATAATGTGTGGAAGGAGAATTGCATTTGCTCTTCCGTGTGGGATATGGAATGTCGCACCGAGCTGATGTGCCATACTGTGATTTATCCCTAACGAAGCTGTATTAAATGCAAGACCTGCCAGACAGGATGCAACATGCATTTTCTGGCGTGCATGTGTGTCGTTGTTATCAAGGTAAGAACGAAGCAAAAATGAGCCTGTGATTTCTATTGCTTTTTCTGCAAGAGCTGCAGAAAATTCGTTGTTGTTTGTGCTTACATATGACTCAAGTGCGTGTGTAAACACATCCATACCTGTGTCTGCAGTGATTGCAGGAGGCACACTTTTAACAAGGTCTGCATCGAGAATTGCTTCATCGGGAAGCAATGAATCGTTAGCAAGAGGAATTTTTCTGTGATTTTGTGTGTCGCTGATAACTGAGAAAGAGGTAACTTCACTTCCTGTTCCACTTGTAGTAGGAATTGCGATAAGGGCAGGGCGCGAGTATGTCGAATCTGCTTTAGAAGCAACTTCTCTGATAGCTTTTGCAGAATCAATTGCAGAACCTCCACCAATTGCAATCAAAACATCAGCCCTGGCAGAAAGAACTGCACCCACACCTTCAGAGATTTTTTCTATAGGTGGATCAGGAATTACATCATCAAAAATTTCCCATTCGATTTTTGCCTGTTGAAGACGTGAGGTAACAAGATGCACCATACCACTTTTTACAACATAAGGGTCAGCAATGATGAGCGCTTTTTTATATGGAATATCAGAGAGACGATCAAGAGACTTCTCTCCAAAATATATATGTGTTTTAATATCAAAATGATTCATTGTTAAACATCATCCTTTAATCCTGAGTTTGATATTATTATAACATACATAAAGATACATTGCAAGAATTGTTTGAAAAAATGTATTGTATTTTATGTAGATTTATAGTATAATTATTACTATAAAATAGAGAAAAGATGAATTACGCGAAATAAATTATGAATGATGCATATGATATGTGTTATAAATATTTGAATTTCGGTACAAAGGCACTGGAATATATAAACGAAAAGATAACACTTAGCATATATTAATCAGAATAATAAT
>JAFXBO010000171.1 GCA_017521775.1 Clostridia bacterium
ACACCAGACAGACGCGGTCGCTGCCCACAAATTCCCGACCGATCAGCAGCGCATCCGCGATTCCGCGGGCCACAGGCTGCTCGGCATAGGACATCCGGATACCAAACTGGCTGCCGTCGCCCAGCAATGCCCGGAAGGTCTCGGTCTCCCCGGGAGGTACGATGACCATGATATCAGAAATACCGGCCTGCATCAGAATAGCGATGGGATAATAAATCAAAGGCTTATCATACACCGGCAGCAGAGGCTTGCAAACCGGCTTGGTCATGGGATACAGGCGTGTGCCCTTCCCTGCCGCTAAAACGATACCTTTCATATTTCCTCCTATGTTCAAACGGATCCCATTTCCTTTTCAGGGCATAATCCCCCTATTTTTCACTCTAGTTTACCACCACGGCGACCACTTTTCAAGTACAGATTCCCCTCTTTTATCCCCGCGGGAAATGATTCGCCAAAACCGGGCCTTTACCGTTTTTTTATATTTGATCTCTCACCCACGATTTCCCGCTTTGATTTCGGCGAAAATTTGACGTTTTTCAGTGCGTTTTCCAGTTTTTAATTTCTTTCAAAATATTTTTATTTTTCTCATATTTTCTCTTCTGCTTTTTTAATTTGGTTATTGTTACTAATATTTTTTTTTAATTTTATATATAATTATCATTACAATTTGACTAAAAATGTGTTATCATTATAGGGTAATATACTTTGATAAACCATGGAAGGAGAAATTAATATGGCAGATTTACAATTAAAGGGTATTTACAAAAGATATTCAGGCAATGTTACCGCCGTTAGTGATTTTACACTTGACATAGAGGACAAAGAGTTCATCATTTTGGTTGGACCATCCGGATGCGGTAAGTCAACAACCTTAAGAATGATTGCTGGTTTGGAAGAAATCAGCGAAGGAGAATTGTACATAGGCGGAAAGCTTATGAATGATATTGCTCCAAAGGATAGAGATATCGCAATGGTTTTCCAGAACTATGCTCTATATCCTCATATGACAGTTTTTGAAAATATGGCTTTTGGTCTTAAATTAAGAAAGACTCCAAAGGACGAAATCGAAAAGCGTGTTAAGGAAGCTGCTAAGATTCTTGATATTGAACACCTTCTTGACAGAAAGCCAAAGGCATTGTCAGGTGGTCAAAGACAGCGTGTGGCTCTTGGCCGTGCTATTGTTCGTAGTCCAAAGGTATTCTTGATGGACGAACCATTGTCAAACCTTGACGCTAAGTTGAGAGTTGCAATGAGAACTGAAATCAATAAGCTTCACAAGAGATTGCAGACAACATTTATCTATGTTACTCATGACCAGACAGAAGCTATGACAATGGGTACAAGAATCGTTGTTATGAAAGATGGTTTCATTCAACAAGTTGATTCTCCTGTAAATCTATATCAACGCCCATGCAATATGTTCGTTGCAGGATTTATCGGAAGTCCTCAAATGAACTTTATTAACGCAACACTTGTTAAGAAAGATAATGGATTGTATGCTGAATTTGGTGGCGAATCAATTTTAATTCCTGAAAGCAAGGCTTCAAGACCGGAAGTTCAGAACTATATCGGCAAAGAGGTTGTTATAGGTATCAGACCTGAAGACATCCACGATGACGAAATGTTTGTTGCAAGCAATCCTCAATGTGTTGTTAAGGCTGAGGTTGATGTAACTGAAATGATGGGCGCTGAAACATATCTTTACTTAAAGATTGCTGGTTCACCATTTGTTGCAAGAGTTAATCAGCGTTCAACTGCAAAGATGGGTGACAATCTTGATGTTGTTCTTGATGCTAATAAGCTTCACATCTTTGACAAGGATACAGAATTGACAATTACAAACTAATAATATAACAAAAAAGTTGTGGCAACTGCCACAACTTTTTTTTATTTTTCCTCTTCTTCTCTCAATCTATGAAGTGTTTTTCTTGCAAGCCAGTAGCTATCCTTGTCCTCTTTCAATTTTTTGAGCCACAAACTTTTATTGGTTATAATTCCCCTGTGTGCTAATTCCCACACAATGTCATTTACCTCAATTAATTCCTCTATATCATCAAAAACTCTCATTACGCAAATTAAACCTTTATTCTTCAGTTTTTGTGTTGACTTAGTATTATATCTTTTCTGGCAATAGCTTTTCATATTTTTAACAGTTCCCCCAATACCAGAGCCGTGACCGAAAATTTGTCCGTTGCCAATATACATTTCAACATGGCCAACACCTCTTGTACGGGAATTATCCTCTCCACGAAAATATAATAAATCACCTTTTTTCATTTTAGACTCATCAGGAATTCCTGAATTGATATTAAGTTTAACCTCTTTTAATAATTTTGAGTTTATCTGTGCTTCGGTGTTAGCACCAATATGTATATTAAACAGTTTATAGTACCAATACCAGACAGTTCCCGAACAATCCCCAAAACCACCTTCAATAAGTGTTCTTTTATTAACATCCTGTGAGTATTGGTTTTTCCCTTTTCTTGTCAGTGCTTTACTAACCAACAATTCTCTTTTCTCATCATTTGTCAATTCTTGCTACACCTCTTTAAATCGTTTCCTTATTTGTAGGATTATTTAGTATTCCAAAGGTGACGAATAACTCACACACTGAAATCAAAATTGTTTCCAATAACTCTGAACTTCCGACATTGATTACCCCCAGGGCAATTAATATTGAAAGAATCTGGGTCCCCACACTAATCCACAATACCTTACTTTTAAATCTGTTTTGCATAAATTTTACACCATCCTTTAAAATACTATCATATGCCAATCATTAGCAGGTGCTGAATTATAGGGCTGATAAGCCCATACCTCAAGCCCTTCTCCGGTCATATTGAAAGCAACTAAAATATCACTTGCAACCGTCTTGTACCAAGCCCTTTCATAAGTAAGACTCTCTCCTGCCTCTATATCAACTCTCTGAATATCTCTGACCACTCCGTTTATGAACACTTTTGAAGCTCCCGGAAACGCATCTTTTAAAATTGTTCTTCTTCGCTCGTACCCTGTTTCCTTATATGTCAAAGTTCCAAAGCTCATTGTGTATTCACTAATTACATTTGCACTGCAAGGAGCAAGTTTTGTTTTTGCGAACTTTCTCATATCAACAACAGTATTATTAGAAGATATTTTTGCAAGCGGAACAGCATACTGCGAATTAAAGACGCTATCATCTGCACTAACTGAAATATCTATTGAATTTTTCGGAATATTTCTGTTAAAACATACCCATATATCTCCATTGCTTGATTTTCTCTGTTCCAATACTTGTTCTGTTATATCATATTCATCAGAATCAATTGTAATTGTACTTCCGTCTATCATAAATGCATTCCCCGGAAATACAGAAAATTTATCATTTTCTTTATCATAAACCACCTTGCATGCATTAACATTATACAATTCAATTCCGGGATAAGTAAGTCCTGAAACTGCATCATTTAATGAAATCAACGGATTGTCTCCATCGGTGTAATTAAATAACGAAACTCCTTGTGTGGTGAGTTTAGAAAAGGTCTGATTTATATCGTCAGCACCATATAAACTGTTGTCCATAAAGCTGTATATAACACTCATATTTATCACTCCTCATTTAATTATTTGCAGAGGGCATCTGAAGCAATTGTTCAACAAGCTCTGTTGCAACATCGTTTCCACCGAGCTCGTGATAAGGAATATATAATCTTTTTACATTTTCCTTTGCATAAATTGGACAGACGCCCTTCTTTTCATATTTATTGTAACAATCTATTATTCTGTCGCGCAAAAGGGCCTCAACCCCTCTTGCAACAGCCTTATATTTTATTTTATCATCAGAAATTGCCTTCATAACCTTTCTGTGCCATACCGATGCAACGGATAATATCCCCATCATAAGCCATTCCATCCAATTTTCTAAAAAAAACTCTATTAAACCTGCAATCATTAGCCCTCTCCTTGTCAATTAAATATAATATTTCTTTAAAATAGGCTCCTCATAACTATCCATATCAGTCATTTTTATATCTACACCATTGACTAAATAATACTGAGTTTGTGAAATCCCCCCATATTTATAATAAACAGGAACAATATCCCCCAACTCATAGTCTATACCATATTTTAAATTTCTCAATCTTGATTGAATTTTTCCTGTTTCAGTTCTTTTAAAAAGCTCGTCGATTGCCTCGCTCTCACTTGAGGAGGATAAAACACAATCCCAATCATAAATACCCTTTTCTTTTCCTCTTTTTATGTAATGCCAACTTGTTTGATCTTCTGCATCTGAATTATAACTTGCATACCATCCGCCATTTGCTTGGGATAGGATATCATTGGAATATTCAAATTTATAGGCTGTTTTTGATTCCTTTGAAATTAAAACTTCATTTTTCTTGGGATATATAAATTCAAATCTCCAACATTTATTAATCACATCAAATACAATTTTATGTCCCCTATCCAGCTTATTACACAGGTCCACACAAAGCGTTTCAACATCATTTGCAGATATTCTCCAAAAATGATTTGACATCGTTTGCGCACCTGTAGGTTCAGGAATTACAAAATTTGAAACTGCCCTGTCTGTATCTATACCTGAGATTTCAAAGCCATTCTCATCTCTTTTAGGCGGCTCTGTGAACCCTTTTTTTAAACAGTATAACAATATTGTTTCAGGATCTGTATATTCTTCAAATATCGTGCTTGTTTTAAAAGGAGGACGAACCCTCTTTGTCATTATCCAATTAACTGTTCTTCCGCAAACTGTCAATTCATTTTCGACAATTCTGCCTGTACATATCGCTTGTAGCTCCCCCTGAACAATAACAATATATTTATTAGCCAATATGATATCCGAAATCTCGTCTGCCAATCTGAAACGCCCCTCATATGTACCTACACCATTATACATAATGTGCCATTGGGATGATATGACATCAGTCATTATACAAAGAAGATTAAATTCAAAATCATAAATTCTAATATCTCTCATATTGCCTCCAAATACTCATTAAAGTGACTTATCATAATTTCCACGCCTGTCTGCTCACCATTTACGCTGACATTTATGAGATTTTCTCCGACATCACAAAAAAAGTCTGATAAGGAGCTGTAAATATTAAGTGTCCCTAAAATATTCCCCTCTATACTGCTTGTAATTCTGCGATTTTTAATATCAACCACTATAACTTCTCCACACGACATAGTTTTGTTGAGCAATATCTTTTTCCCTGTCGTTTCATTCTCTATCAGTATCTCATTGTTTCTTATTACATCATCTTTCTTAGTAATCGTTATAACAGGGTAAATTGTTAAATCCCCATTATTTTCAAGAGTACAACTTGAAATTCTTTTGCTTAAAACAGCTGGGAAAATAGTATTCTTTGACAATAAGCGGTCCTTTTTAAACAAGACTGCCCCGGTTAAGTTTTCATCTGTAAAATGTGGGTAATCAGAAATCAGCTGAATAACAAATGTCTGATATTTGCTGTATTTTTTTCCAAGAGTAAAGGTTGAAGCATTAACATCAATACACCTTTTTTTATCCCCTGTATCAATAGTAAGAGTACACTTTCTCGAAAGAACTCTCATTGCATTTCTGATTTCATCCTTTGAATTTTTGTTCATTTTCAAGTCACCTGAAATTGTGATAATCCTTTGACCGTAATGTGAAGAATTTTCAACACATCCATCCTCCCCAATATATGTTTCAAGCGTCCTTGTTAACGAAACAGGCTCTAACCCTGACACAGAGCAGATACAAAAGCCTTCACAAGCTGAACCAGAAAGCTTAAATCTTCCCAAATCATTATAAAATGTAAAAGTCATTATTAACCACCTACCAGCATTTTTCTTTTTTCCTCTTCTTTAAAAATTTCCAAAGCAGTTTGTGCCGGAGAATTTGCACCATAGATATTATAGTTTGAATTATTAGTCACACTATCTCCTTGGGATATTACCTTTAAATCGGGCATAAGCTCGGAAATTTTTAAGCTTAACTCAGCACTGATTCCATTCACTGCATCATCTATTACCGACATAAATCCCTCTTTAAATTCCAACGCCGATTTTTTTCCGTTAACAAAGAAAGATGCAGGAATTTCTCCAAATTTTTCGTTTAAGGTCTGGCTAAATGCTTGTGATAAATCATTTGCATAATTTTTAAGTAGTTGTTCGCTTTCATCGGCATAAATATTTTTTGAGATTGCCTTTGCTAAATCTACCTTTTCAACCCACTTTTCTATGAACACCTGCAGTTCTTCATCGGGTTGATTGATAATATGATTTGCAAACGCTGTTCCTTTACCTACACTCAAATCGGTAATCTGTTCAAAAAAATGAGATTTCATTTCCCAAGCCTTGTCTTCATCCATATCCATACCGTCAAAAATCCCATTAACTTTTTCCTTTGCACTAATCAGCGCATTGTTATATCTCTTAAGGATTTGTAAATCCTCATCAACATTTGCAAGTCTTAACCACTCCGACTCATTTTCATCTCCCATAGAGAAATGGACTGTTTCATATATCTTTAAGTCATCATCAAGCCTTATCCTGATTTCTTCCTGTTTGTTTAAAATATTAGAATAGCTCTTAGAATATTTTTCTTCAATTCCACCAAGCATTTCTTCTATTTGTTTTTCCTGCTCCGAAATCACCTGCTGGTTATATTTAGCTATCTCAAGAGTATATTTATTCCATTTTTTAGAACCTGTCGCAAAATAGTTGTCCCTTAATATTGCGAGTGCCGAATAGTATTCTTCATTGGAAATTTCTCCTAATGCAAGCTTTGTTTTGATATCCTCAAACTCCATGTCACGAAGGTTTTTATAAAAATCAATACCATTTTTTAAAACTTTTAGCCTTTTGTCTTCATAATCCGAGAGAGTTCTGAATTTTTTTTGGTTTAACAGTTCATCATATTCAGCCTGATAGTCAGCAGTTTTTTTCCAACTGCTTATTGTACCTTGACTTGCCTCTTTACTTTTTTGTTCTATTTGGGAAAATGCCTTATCTGCAGTCTCTTCAATCTGCTTGAACGCATCTAAAAAAGATTTTTTTAGATTTTTGGCATCTTCGTTATAATTATCCTTCATACTAACCCTCCGTTATTACATAACACCCTCAAGCGCTGATGCAATTTTTTCATCACTTACATTACCACAAAGTCTGTATTTTTCTTTCATTCTGCGATAGTATCTTTTTAATTCCTTGTTTTTAATCGTTTCACAATTCATTCCTCGAAAGCCTACGATTTTCATAAACGCAGTGTTTTCATCAAGTGCATTTAAAAGATTAATAAAGCTCCACCAATGCAATTCTGCCTTATATAAGTCAATCCCGTACTGTTGCATAAAGCTTGCATATATCATACCCTGGTCTGTTGAGAAATCCATAACCCTTGCTCCACCCTCGGAGCTTTCTCCTCTCTTGCCCTGCATCATAAAGTCAAGTAATGCATCTAATGCACTGTCAAGATATGGAGGAAGCTCCCTGGTGTATGCATCGCACA
>JAFXBO010000172.1 GCA_017521775.1 Clostridia bacterium
AAACAGAAAGGTAAGTGAAATTATGAAAAACACTACAAAAAGAATTATTGCAGTATTATCTGCAGCAACAATCGCACTATCTGCTTCAATAGCTATGGCAGACGCAGAACATGACGTTATGTTAATATCAGCAAAGGTTCCACAACTTTATGTCAATGATACTTTATTGGAAAATGCAACAATACATACTGCTGACGATAAGCAGTTCATTCCATTAAGAGCAATTTGTGAAGCTCTTGGATTTACAGTTAACTGGATTAATGAATCAAGAACAATTGAAATTGTTGACCTTCCTTTATATGTAACATGTTCACCAGATCGCGATGGTTATACATTTGCAAGAACAGCTCCAATGCTATTAGGTTCTGCTCCACTTTTGATAGATGATACAACATATGTTCCATTAAACTTTGTTGATGAAATCATTAAGCACGAATTAAGAAATGAAAACGGAAACATCTACATTTCAACACCAGTTGAAAAAGTAGAAGTAAGCGGAGAAATTGTTGAGCTTATATATGATGAGAATGATGTACTTGTTCAAATCGTAACAGGTGACAAGGAAGACCCAATGAATCAGTTGATTTTCAATCTTTCAGAAGAATTGAGCGCTAAAGCAGCTGAGCTTGGTTTGGAAGTTGGCATAACATTTAAAGGCTTAGCATTACCTCTTCAGACAATGAGTATCCCTGCTCAACAGCCACTTGTTGAAATCACTGAGTTGGTTACATCAGAGCCTACTGTTGAAACAGTTGATGTTACAGCTGAAATTGTTGAATTAGTTTATGATGAGAACGAAACACTTGTTCAAATTGTAACTGGTGATAAAGAAGACCCAATGCAGCAGTTAATCTTCAATCTTTCAGAAGAATTGAGCGCTAACGCATCTGAACTTGGCTTGGAAGTTGGTAAAACAATTTCAGGCAAGGCTGTGGCTATGCAAACAATGAGTATTCCTGCTCAACAACCTCTTGTTGAAATAACAGAAGTTAAATAATTGAATTTGATAAAATTCTCAATTTAATATTGACATCCTCATACTGAAATAGTATAATGAATATGAGAGTAATTCTCATATTAGTATGAGGATGTTTTTTTATTTGAAAGGAAAATTTTATGTATCAGACAAAACAAAAACAATTATTGTTAGATTTTCTTAAAAACAACACTCAAAAGCAATTATCAACTAATGATATAACAAATGCAATCTGTCCTGATGGAAGTGGAAAAAGCACAATATATCGTCTTATCTCAAAGTTTTGCGATTTGGGTATATTAATAAAACTACAAGGCGAGGATGCAAAATCTGTTTTATATCAATATGTTGGCGAAGGAACAGAGTGTTCTTCCCACTTTCATTTAAAGTGTTCTGAATGTGGAACATTTGTTCATCTTGATTGCGACCATATTGGTAAAATATCAAAGCACATTCTAAAAGAACACAATTTTATGCTTGATATGAAAAAAACCGTGCTATATGGAATATGTTCTGATTGTTCTTTAAAAAAGAAAGGCGAAACACTATGAAGAAAATACTTATATTAATCATTTCTGTCTTTTTACTTTGTTCCTGCTCTCTAAATCAATCTGTTAACGATGAGAAAAAAATTAAGATTACTGCAACTATCTTTCCTCAATATGACTTTTCAAGGCAAATTGCGGGAGATTTGGCATCGGTTTCAATGCTCTTGCCTGCAGGTGCTGAAAGTCACACATTTGAGCCAACACCAAAGGATATTGTAGAAATTGAAAATTCTGATATTTTCATCTATACAGGCGGGGAATCAGATATGTGGATTAAAGATATTTTAAATGATATTTCCAATACTGATTTAAAAATTATCAGTTTATCAGATATTTGCACAAATAATGAAGAACACTCACATACAACAGATGAACATTTTTGGACTTCACCAAAAAATGTTTTAAAAATATGTGAGAAAATCAGAGATACTCTTTGTGAAATAGATTATGAAAACAAAACTATATATGAAAGTAATTTTAAACTATATGAGAGCCAACTTTTAGAGCTTGACAATGCATTTAAAAACGCCAAAACAGATGCTAAAAGAAATATTTTGATTTTTGGTGACAGATTTCCTTTCAAACATCTAACAGACGAATATTCAATCGAATATTTATCAGCATTTCCAGGTTGCGCCGAAGAAACTGAACCTGATATAAAAACTATTATGAATTTAATAAATAAAGTTAATGAAGATGTTATACCTGTAGTTTTTTATTCTGATTTTTCTGACCATAAAATTGCTGACACAATATGCGAAAAAACCAATTCAAAACCATTAATGCTTAGATCCTGCCATACAGCGACAGAGGAAGAGCTTTTAAATGGTGTGACATATATCGATTTAATGATGGCAAATGCTCAAAAAATCAAGGAGGCATTGAATTAATGACATTAATTAATTGCGAAAAGCTTGCCTTTTCTTATGATCAAAAACCTGTTATAAAAGACCTTTCGTTTTCAATTTCAAAGGGTGATTACTTATGCATCGTCGGAGAAAATGGAGTTGGTAAAAGCACGCTGATTAAATGTATTTTAGGACTTATTAAGCCATCAGGCAGTATAACCTTTGGAGAGGGATTATCTCAATCAAAAATAGGATATCTTCCCCAACAAAGTGAAATCCAAAAGGATTTTCCTGCATCAGTTTATGAGGTTGTTATTTCCGGAACACTAAATAAATCTAAGCTAATACCCTTTTATACAAAAAGACAAAAGGAACTTGCTAAAAAGAACTTGAATCTATTAGGTCTTGATAATATAAAAAAGAAATGCTATCAGGATCTATCAGGTGGACAACAACAAAGAGTTTTGCTTGCAAGAGCATTATGCGCTGCCGACAGCCTGATTTTATTGGACGAGCCATCCTCCGGTCTTGACCCCAT
>JAFXBO010000173.1 GCA_017521775.1 Clostridia bacterium
ATCCTCAATCGGTGAGTTTCAATTCAATCATAAGACAAGAAAAGAGAAATGCTGACAATGTTATTCTTTCACTTGAAAAATCGGGTACCACCTATTCCGTCACATCTATTGTAAACGCACTGACAAAGGTAGCTCCATCAACAATGACATTATTCAATCTCTTTGAAGAGAGAATATATTTTTTCAAGAATATTACTGAGCAGTTTAATACGGCAACAGGCTATAAAACACTGTTGAATGTCATTAAACGATATACTGACAACGATGACATAGAGCTATTTGAAGTGGATACTGCGTGGGTGAGAGACTTTGAAAGTCATCTTAGAACCAAGTATAAGGACACAAGCATAAGGAAATTTTTTGATGGGTTGAAGGCAATTATGAATTATGCCGTGTCAAAAAGATATATAGAAAAATCACCCCTTGAAAATTACACATATATTCGCAAACTTGATACTCGCACCAAAAAACGAGCCTTATCATTCCCTGAGATAACCCAAATAATGCGTTATTATGCTGATACATATGGAGTGTTGGGTAATAAAAAGCCTAATATTGAAGTATGTAAAAAGCATTATTGGAATAAATCATTCAAGAGAAGAGGTGAAACAAAATTAACACCGATAGATGCAGAGCAGCTCTCGATTTCATTATTCTTATGTTCATACCTTTTGCAAGGTTTAGCATTGGTTGATTTAGCAAATCTTAAATGGAAGGACTTACAAGATTATGAAGTTGTCAATAAGAATAAATATCTAAGAGATTCTGCAATGTATGGAATGGACTATGCAGAAGAAAACAAAGAGGTAAAGGAGTATTATAAAATTGAAATTGCTCGTACTAAGACAGGACACCCAGTCCGTATCATTGTAGAGCAGACACTGCTACTCCCGTACACACTGCCA
The DNA here is from genome assembly GCA_017521775.1 of Clostridia bacterium. Lineage (GTDB taxonomy): Bacteria > Bacillota > Clostridia > UBA1381 > UBA1381 > RGIG1988. Next base: position 906 of record JAFXBO010000173.1, read on the forward strand.
TTCACTAAAGGTCTTAAAGGCTTATCGGATGAGGAGTATAACAATTCCTATGTATTCCCCATATTTGCTGATATGGATGACACATCGAGCAAGAAATTTGGCAGAATGACATATGCAACATATCTCGTAAATTACAATCTTAAACGAGTTGGAAAGCGTTTGGGTATAGATGGAATTACATTTTATTCTGCTCGTCACTCATACGCATCCAACCTTTACCACAGCAATGTTCCTATGGGTTTGATTGCTCAGAATATGGGTCGTAATCCTGCCGAGATTGAAACATATCTTAAGGAGTTTGAAGATGAGAATATCATCAAAGCAAATGAGCTATCATATATTACAGGACAACCTGAATTTATTGCTGCCAAGAAAAACAAGCCCCAAGACGAAGAGCGCAAGGCATATTTTGAAAAGAAAAAAGCAGAAGAATCTGCGTTGCTTGAGAAGTATGGAGGTGCTGATGGATACAATAATTACATTAAGCAAAAAATGGATGATTTAGAGGCAGAATTATTTGAAAAATTTGGTGATAATAATGAGGCAAAATGCAAGTATTTGATGGAAAGAATGAGCAATTAGCCTCCCTCATATGGACAAAGTTTATTTATCCTAACGAACTTACGATAACTTTTCTCTTGTAGGTTTAGTAGGAGGGCTTTATGCTGTTGGGTGTGAAAATTTTTGGGTAAAATTTTCCATAAAAAAATCATCGACCTACCATACTTTTCAAACTTACTAACTATTTATCGTAAAATAGATTTAAGTATGGAATACAAAAGAAAACAAAGGTCAATGAATGACATTACAAAGCAGAAAATTTCTGCAAGTCTAAAAGGTAGAAAAAAGAGCTTTCAGCATTGCCAAAACATTTCAAGAGGATTGGAAGGATATTGGCAACAGATTCCACAACAGAACACAGGTACTACCTTGAATAACGGGATGTAACGGAAATGCCTCGGTCTATCGTGGACTGAGGCATTATTTTACACTTACCTTTGGTATATCACTCCACTTGGTTGTATAATGTGGGGATTGATTATCACTTGCCGTCTTAATCTTTCCACTACCTTGAACAGCCAACTTTATAGTACCCTTGCCAAACGTGGCGTTTATGGAGTCCAATGCTGAGGTTATCTTCTGCTCCCTCTGAGCAGCAGCTGTATCTTCAAACAGGGTGTGCATCACCTCACCTGCGGGTATAATTTTTGTTGCTATCACTCCTGCCTTCTTGTAGCCATATCCCTTTTTGAAAATTCGTTGTGTGACCTGAACTGCATCAGCAACAATTTGGCGTTGATTGGCTGTTGGTGTGGTAAATGATATTAAACCATTAGAATAAGTTTGGGGAGCTGAATCCTTAAAGCGATTTGTGTAGGCAAACACCACAATTTCAGCAGCCACACTCCTTTGTTTACGCAGTTTCTCAGCCATAGAGCTTGCAAAGTTGGCTATCTGCTCCTGAAGCTCCTTTACATCGTATATCTCACTTGAAAAACTACGGGATACACATATAGACTGCTTGCCCTCAAATCCATCTTCAAACTCTATACAGGGGATGCCACGAAGCTCATTCCAGGTTCTGACACCTGTAATGCCTAACATTGAGTGGACAATATGCTTGGGGAGTTGGGTGAAATCATAAGCAGTGTACACGCCTCGCTCTTTTAGCTTTGGAGCTGACCTACGACCAATGCCCCAGACATCCTCAATAGGAAATTTTCTTAACACCTTCTCAATATCTTGTTCTCGGTGCATATAGCAGCCACCTTTGAGTTTTGGGTATTGCTTGCAGAGCTTGGATGCAATCTTTGCCAAAGTTTTGGTTGGGGCAATGCCAACTGATACGGGAATAGATGTTTGTCGCCAACATTGGGCTGAAATCTCCTTTGCGTAGGCATCAAAATCAATGTTTGTCATTCCACGCAAATCCAAGAAGCA
>JAFXBO010000174.1 GCA_017521775.1 Clostridia bacterium
AAGGTTATGGCGAGTTCAAATCTGATGTTGCAGAGGCAGTTGTTGAACATATAAGACCAATAAGAAAGAAATATGATGAGTTGTCAGAAGATAAGCAATATCTTGTTGATATATACACAAAGGGAGCAGAACGGGCAAATCAGATTGCTAACAGAACTCTTAATAAGGTGTATAAAAAGATAGGCTTTATTATTTAAGCCAAGTGAGGAAACAGTAATGAAAAACATTGATTTTTTAAGTCTTTTAGGAGCATGTATAGTCGCATTTGTTTTTTCATTTGCAAGCACTCCGCTTGTAAAACATCTTGCGATTAAGTGGAAAGCGGTAGATATCCCTAAGGATTCGAGGAGAATGCATAAGAGTCCTATTCCAAGACTTGGTGGACTTGCAATAATTTTTGGGTTTATTGTTGCAATGGTTTGCTTTGGAGTTATGACAAGAGAAGTTATGTCTATTATGGCTGGTGCATTGATTATTGCAGCTATGGGAATTGTTGATGATATAAAAGCACTTGATGCAAAACCTAAATTTTTGATACAGATAATTGCAGCAACGATAGTGGTAATTGGTGGAGATATGAAGATACAAGTATTTTCAAATCCATTCATATGGTCCGATTCTGTATATCTTATTTTGCCTGATTGGATATCTGTTATCATATCTATTATCTGGATTGTGTTTATAACAAATTCAGTTAACTTTATTGATGGGTTAGATGGTCTGGCAGCAGGGGTTTCTGCTATTATGTCAGTAAGTATGGTGTTTATTGCAACACAGCTTAGTGAATACTATGTTGCAGTAATCGGAGTTAGTCTGATGGGAGCTTGCTTTGGGTTCTTGCCATATAATTTTAATCCTGCAAAGATATTTATGGGAGATACCGGCTCAACATTCTTAGGATTTATTTTGGCGTCTCTCTCTATTATGGGTGTTTTTAAGAGTTATGCAATAATTTCGTTTGCAGTACCGATTTTGATTATGGGTTTACCGATGTTTGATGCTATATTTGCAATGGTAAGAAGAGTGAGCAAGGGGCAAAGCCCTATGCAGGCAGACAGAGGTCATCTCCATCATAGATTGATTGATATGGGATTTTCTCAAAAACAATCCGTTTTTATCTTGTATTTAATCAGTGGAGTGTTGGGACTTTCTGCAATAGTTCTTGCAGAAAGCGGCTCATTAAGAGCGTTACTCCTTTTAGCCTGTGTATTAGTTGTTATTCTTGTCGGAGGACTTTTAAAGAATAACAGGAATGATTGAGTTTCTTAGAAAGGGATTAGGAAAATGAAAAAAGTTAAAGTAATGAGTGTTTTCGGGACAAGACCCGAAGCAATCAAAATGGCACCATTAGTCATAGAATTAGAGAAAAATCCTAATATTGAATCTATTGTGTGCGTAACAGCACAACACCGTCAAATGCTTGATCAGGTTTTGGAAATTTTTGATATTAAGCCCCGCTATGATTTGAATATAATGAAAGAAAGACAAACGCTTGTAGGCATAACTGCAAGGGTTTTAGAAGGACTTGATGAGGTTATAAAAGAGGCAAAGCCTGATATAGTCTTGGTTCATGGTGATACATCAACATCATTTGTTGGAGCTTTAGCAGCCTTTTATAATCAGACGATGGTTGGTCACGTTGAGGCAGGCCTTAGAACATATGATATTTATTCTCCATTCCCGGAGGAAATGAACAGATGTTTAACAGGCAGAATTGCAAAAATGCATTTTTCTCCAACTATGAGAAATAAGAATAATTTGTTGAAGGAAAATGTATGCGAGGATGATATCTATATAACAGGAAATACTGTTATTGACGCAATGAAAACTACAGTTAAAGATAATTTTGTCTTTAAAACGGATGTTATAAATAATATTGATTTTAAGTCAAAGAGAGTTATAACAATGACAGCTCATCGTCGTGAAAATCTTGGAAAACCGCTTGAAAATATTTGTCGTGCAGTTAAGAGACTGGTTGAAAAATATGATGATGTTGAGTTTGTTTATCCAATTCATATGAACCCTGCAGTCAGAGAAACAGTTAACAGAATAATTGGTAATCTTGACAGGGTTAAGATAATTGAACCAATTAATGTTGATGAGCTTCACAATCTTATGGCAAGAAGCTATATGATTATGACAGATTCGGGTGGAATTCAAGAGGAAGCTCCATCTTTGGCTAAGCCTGTTCTTGTTTTGAGAAAG
>JAFXBO010000175.1 GCA_017521775.1 Clostridia bacterium
TGAGGTGATTTTGTGTTTTATGTTTATATAATCAGGTGTGAGGATAATTCCTTATACACAGGCTACACAACTGATATCGAAAGAAGGCTTTCGGAACATCATAATCAGGATAAAAAAGGAGCTAAATACACAAAGTCACATAAACTAAAAGGACTTGAAGCATTGTGGGAATGTGAAAGTAAATCGGTTGCGATGTCGTTGGAATATTTTATAAAAAAATTAAAAAAATCTGACAAAGAAAAAATTATAGAAAATCAGAAGATTATATATGAGATTTCTGACGGTAAATTTAATGGGAAAATACTTGAAAGTATGTGATTTTTTTCACATACTTTTTTAATATTTTTTCCAATATTTTGTTGACTATTTTTGCTATTGTGCTATAATATAAAATAGGGAAAAGTTGGATATAATAAATTTAATATTTTTTATGGTGAATAATAAAATGAAAATTGATAATGTTGTAAAAAAAGAGACAAAATATATTATTATATGGGTTGGTTTGCTTTCATTGTTGATGCAATCAGTATTTCTTGTAACAGGTTTTTGGGATATAAGTGTCCTGTTGGGGAATATATTAGGAGCGTTTGTTGCTGTTCTTAACTTTTTCTTAATGGGACTTGCAATACAACGAGCAGTTCAAAAATCCGAGGATGATGCAAAGAAATCTATGAATGTATCAAGTTTATACAGAAAACTGATGATTTTTGTCATTGTAATTATAGGGATTGTGGTGCCATATTTCAATAATTGGACAGTTATAATTCCGTTGTTTTTTCCTCGTGTTGCAATTGCCTTTCGTCCATTGGTGGACAAGGGAAATAAATAATTAGCTTACGGTCAAAAGAGAGGTGATATTATTGAAGAATAAAAGTCGTCGTTTTGTTCTGACGGATATATTATATATTGCAATGATGATTGTTCCTGTTATTATTGGTATTGTGATTAAAACTATGACAAGACCAGTTGGTGATGGAGTCAGTATTACAGGTGCGCAGGTTTATTTTAAAATTCCTATGCCGATACAAGATTTAATTATCTCAGAATCACAGATAAATTCATTAATTGTAATGATTTCTGTCTTTGGCTTGTGTTTGTATCTTACACATGGTCTTAAAACACGGAATATCAGCAAAAGGCAACATCTGGCAGAATGGATTATTGAGAAAACCGATAATATGGTTTCATCAAATATGGGAGAATTTTTTATCAGTTTCTCGCCGTTTATTATTGCAATGCTTGCACTATCCGGATTTTCAAGTTTATTGACACTTTTAGGGCTTTATGCTCCCACATCAGATTTGAATATAGTTGGAGGGTGGGCGATACTTGTTTTCATACTAATTACTTATTATAAGTTTAAGTGTGGCCCATTGCAATATATGAAAAGCTTTGCAGAGCCTGTTGCTCTTTTGGCACCTATGAATATAATAAGTGAAATTGCAACACCTGTCTCTATGGCTTTTCGTCATTATGGAAATGTGTTGTCAGGTTCTGTAATATCGGTTCTGATAGCATACGCACTGGGGAATCTGTCAAACTTGTTGTTAGGATTTCTCCCAGGGGTTTTAGGAGATATTCCATTCCTTAGAATAGGAATACCGGCTGTTTTATCCATATACTTTGATGTATTCAGTGGTTTATTACAGGCATATATTTTTGCAATGCTTACAATGATGTATGTTTCGGGAGGATTCCCATCAGATTTGTATTTCAAAAGAAAAAATAGAAAAATAAAAAATTAAAAAACGGAGGTTTTAGATTATGTTAGAATTAGCTATTGGTATTATTTTGGGTGGATGTGCATTGGGTGCCGGTTGTGCAATGATTGCAGGTATCGGTCCTGGTATCGGTGAAGGTAACGCTGTTGCGAAAGCTTGTGAAGCAATAGGCCGTCAGCCTGAAAGCAAGGGTGATGTTACAAGTACAATGCTTATGGGTTGTGCTATTGCTGAAACAACAGGTCTTTATGCGCTTGTTATTGCTATCCTATTAATATTTGTTGCACCAAATATGCTGGTTAATACTTTGTTAAATGCATTAGGAAAATAAGAGTGAGGGATAATATATGCAAAATTTGGATGTTATTTCAATTAATATCTGGGATACTTTGATTTCTCTTGCAAACCTCATTATCTTGTATCTTATTGTTAAAAAGTTTTTGTATAAGCCTGTCAAGAATGTTTTAAAAGCACGACAAAACGAAATCGAGAGCCAATACAATAATGCTGAAAATGCTGAGAAAAAGGCCAATGAAAGTCGCGAACAATGGGAAAAAATGTTGTCAGGTGCAAATTCCAAATCTGATGAGATTATAAAAAATGCTACTGATACTGCTAAGATGCGTAGTGAAACTATTGTAAATGAAGCAAAAGAGCGTGCCCAAGGTATTGTCCGTCAGGCAGAACAGGAAGCTATTTTAGAAAGAAAGAAAGCTACCGACGGAATTAAAAAAGAGATTGTTGAGGTTTCAAGTGCATTAACTTCAAAGCTACTTGAAAGAGAAATAAATAAGGACGACCATAGAACATTAATTGATGAATTCATAGAGGAAATAGGTGAAAGCTATGAATGATGTTGCAAGAGAGTATGGAAGTGCTTTGTATATGGTGGCTTGTGAGGATGACGATGTTAAGACATATATAGATGGTCTTAATGTTATATCAGATTCTTTTTTAAAAGAGCCTGAATATATGTTGTTTTTATCCTCGCCTAATGTACCATTAAATCAGCGTGTGTCATCATTAGAGGCAGTTTTTGGGGATGTGATGCCACAAAAATTGGTTTCATTTTTACAGCTTCTATGTGAAAAAGGCAGGATAGAGTATTTTGAAGATGCCAAATTAACTTTCTTAGAGTTATATGAAGATTGGAAA
>JAFXBO010000176.1 GCA_017521775.1 Clostridia bacterium
ATGGTTCAAATTTGCTTGTGAGTGATTCAGGGATAGAGGGTGCAGTTATAAAAATTGGCAGTGCTATGAGTAGGATTGATGTAGATGGTGAAGAAATGACAGTTGAGGCAGGAGCTTTGCTTTCAAAGACAGCTAATGTTGCACTTTCTCATAGTCTTACAGGAATTGAAGCAATTTCGGGAATTCCGGGAACTATCGGAGGTGCCATATATATGAATGCAGGAGCATATGGTACCGAGATTAAAGATGTTATAAAAGAAGCTACATTTATAGATGAAAATGGGAATATTAAAACATATTCTTGTGATGATTTAGGTTTGGAATACAGAAAAAGCATATTTACTGATAAGAACAATATAATTCTTTCATGTGTATTATCCTTAAAAAAGGGAGATAAGGAAGAGATTTCTCAAAAAATGAGGGAATATACTAAAAAAAGAACAAGCAAACAACCACTCAGCTATCCAAGTGCAGGAAGCACATTCAAAAGACCGGAGGGTTATTTTGCAGCAAAGCTTATTGAGGATTGTGGACTAAAAGGTCATAGTATAGGAGGAGCAAAAATATCAGAGCTCCATTCAGGATTTGTGATTAATTATAACAATGCAACAGCAAATGATGTTCTTGACTTAATAGAATACACAAAAGAAAAGGTTTTTGAAAAATTCGGTGTTAAACTTGAACCCGAGGTAAAAATTATCGGAAGACAATAAGAAAGGGAGATGAAAATGTCATTTTCTTCAGATGTGAAAAAAAGGATATCTACTATTGAAAATGAGTGCGAGATGTGTAATCGTGCACAACTTGCAGCTATGGTAAGATATATGGGAAAATTCAGAGAATATGACATCCTTTTAACAACCGAAAATGAATCAGTTATTAAGTGTCAGCAAAGATTGATTTTGGAAACCACAGGAATAAAAACAGAATATGAATATAAGAAGAAGAGTAGACTCTATGAAATGTCTATTGAAAATGATGATGTTATTGACAACTTATCCGACCTTTTAATGCTTTTTGATGATGATTATAACATTTTTGATTGTTGCAAGATGTCATATATAAGAGGTGCATTTTTAGGTGGTGGTTCAATTTCGGATCCAAAAAAAAATTATCATCTTGAAATTGATGCAAAATATGAGCCTGAGGCTGACAGGCTGTGCAATATGTTAAAAAGTATGGGTGTTGTTGCAAAGATAACAAACAGAAAAGGACATTATGTTGTATATGTTAAGGAATATTCAGCCATTGCTGATATACTGGGGGTTATCGGGGACTCAATGTCTGCCTTGGAAATCTATAACATTTTTGTCGAAAAGGATGTAAGAAATTCAATCAACAGACAGATGAATTGTGAGAATGCGAATATGGACAAGGTTGCCGATGCTTATAAAAAGCACCTATCTGCAATTGAAATAGTTAAAAAAACAATTGGAATTGAGAAATTGCCTGATGTTTTGCAGGAGATTGCAAGAGTGAGGGTAGAATATCCTGAGGACAGTTTAAAACAATTAGGTGAACGACTTGAAAATCCTATTGGAAAATCAGGAGTAAATCACAGATTAAACAGAATAGTACAAATTGCTGATGAAATAAGACAGACAGAAAAAAACAGTTAATGAGAGGGAATTTATATGATACCTTTTGCACACTTACATACACATACTGAATATTCTTTATTGGACGGTGCTTCAAGAATAACCGACCTTATTTCGCGTGCAAAAGAATTGGGAATGGAGTATCTTTCTATAACTGACCACGGTGCAATGTATGGTGTTGTAGATTTTTATAAGGAAGCTAATAAACAAGGTATTAAGCCTGTTATTGGTTGTGAGGTTTATGTTGCACCACGAACAAGATTTGATAAAACTTATGAATATGATTCTAAATACTCTCATTTAATTTTATTGGCAGAGAATAATACTGGGTATAATAATCTTATAAAAATTGTATCAAAAGGATTTACTGATGGTTTTTACTATAAGCCAAGGGTTGATTATGATTTGTTAAGAGAAAACAGTGAGGGACTGATTGCTCTTTCTGCGTGTATTGCAGGAGAAGTACCCAAAAATCTGTTAAATGACAATTATGAAGGTGCAAAAGAAATTGCAAAAAAGCATATAGAAATATTTGGGAAAGACAATTATTTTATTGAAATACAGGACCACGGCTTAAGAGAGCAAAAGCAGACAAATCCACTTTTGATTAAACTTGCAAAGGAATTGGATATTGGAATTGTTGCGACAAACGATGTGCATTATGTCAGAAGAGAGGATGCAGAGGCTCAGGATGTTTTGATGTGTATTCAAATGGACAGGACAGTTGATGACCCTGAGAGAATGAAATTTGAGACCGATAATTTTTATTTAAAATCAGCAGAAGAAATGGAAAGCTTGTTTTCCTATATTCCTGAGGCTTTATCAAATACTGTTGAAATTGCAAAAAGGTGTAATGTCACATTTGATTTTGATGCAAGGCATCTCCCATCATATGATGTTCCAAACGGAAAGGGAGCACATGAGTACTTGAGAGAGTTATGCTATGATGGACTTTATAAAAAATATGATGTTATCACAAATGAATTGAAAGAGAGATTAGATTACGAATTAAATGTCATTAATTCAATGGGATTTGTAGATTATTTTCTGATTGTATGGGACTTTATACATTTTGCAAGACAAAATAATGTTATGGTCGGACCTGGAAGAGGCTCTGCTGCAGGAAGTCTTGTTGCATATACTCTTGGAATAACAAGCATTGATCCGATTAAATACAATCTTATTTTTGAAAGATTTCTAAACCCTGAAAGAGTTTCAATGCCTGATATTGATACGGACTTTGCCCCTGAAGGAAGAAAAAAGGTTTACGATTATGTTGTTGAAAAATATGGTGAAGACTGTGTTTCTCAGATAATTACCTTTGGTACACTTAAGGCAAAGTTAGTTGTCCGAGATGTTGGAAGAGCATTGAGTATTCCATATGCTGAGGTTGATAAGGTTGCAAAGGCAATTCCAAACGACTTGAAAATCACTATTGATAAAGCATTGTCAATAAGCACTGAGCTCAAGGCAATGTATGATGGTGATATCAAAATAAAAAGATTAATTGATACTGCAAGAAAGCTTGAGGGCTTGCCTCGACATAAGTCAACTCACGCAGCAGGTGTTGTTATAACACAGGAACCGACAGTTAACTATATACCACTACAGTTAAACGAAGATGCTGTTACCACTCAGTTTGTAAAGGATACAGTTGAAGAACTGGGTCTTTTGAAGATGGACTTTTTAGGACTTAGAAACCTCACTATTATTGAAAATGCTGTTAAAATTATAGAAACAACCCGTGGAATTCATATTGATATGGATAATATAGATTACGGAATAAAAGAGGTTTTCCAAACTATTTCTGCAGGAAATACAGATGGTGTTTTCCAACTTGAGAGTGCAGGAATGAAATCCTTTATGCAGGAATTAAAACCAAACAACTTAGAAGATTTGATTGCAGGAATTTCACTTTACAGACCAGGTCCTATGGATTCAATTCCTAAATATATATCAAATAAAAATAATCCTCGAAAAATTGAATATAAGCACAAGCTTTTAGAGAATATATTAAATGTAACCTATGGTTGTATGGTTTATCAGGAACAGGTTATGGAAATCGTTAGAGTTCTTGCAGGATATTCTCTTGGTGGAGCAGATTTGATGCGACGTGTTATCTCAAAAAAGAAGATGGCGCAGATGGAAATTGAAAGACAGAATTTCATATATGGAAAGAAAGATGACAATGGAAATCAGATTATTGATGGATGTATAAACAGGGGAATTGATGAGGCAACAGCGATTTCTATTTTTGATGAGATTTATGATTTTGCAAATTATGCATTTAACAAATCTCACGCAGCAGCTTATGCTTATGTCACATATCAAACTGCATATTTAAAAACTTTCTATCCTGTTGAGTTTATGGCATCGTTGATTTCAAGTGTTGATGATACTGATAAGGTTAATGAATATATAATTAATGCAAAAACAATGGGTATTGAAATTTGCCCTCCTAATATAAATAAGAGTAAGGATACCTTTACAGTTGAGGGAAATGCGATCAGATTCGGGCTTTCGGCAGTTAAGAATGTTGGAAGAGGATTTATCCAGAAGCTTGTCTGTGAAAGGGAGTTAGGAGGAGAATTTTCGAGTTTTTCCGATTTTGTTGAAAGAATGACTGGAAAAGACATAAATAAAAGAGCTGTTGAAGGTCTTATAATGTGTGGAGCATTTGATTCATTCGGAGCTAAGCGTTCTCAACTTATGGAGGTTTTCGAGAGCGTAATCGATAGTGAAGCATCAAGCAAAAGAGGAAATCTCTCAGGTCAAATGACTCTTTTTGATGAGGAACAAAGCTCATTTGAAATAGAATTCCCTGAAATCGAAGAATTTGATAAAAAGACCATTTTAAAAATGGAAAAGCAATCAATAGGAATGTATATTTCGGGAAATCCTATGGAGGAATATTCGGACAAAATCAAACAATTGACCAAACATAATATCCAAAGTGTTTTGAGTTCTGTCGAAAAGAATGAGGACAATGTATATGTAAGTGCAGATGGTGGATTAAGGGATGGTCAATTTGTAAGAATTTGCGCAGTTATTTCCAGTAGAAAAAATAAAATAACAAGAAGTAATTCGCAAATGGCGTTTTTGAAATTAGAAGATGAATTTGGTACGATTGAAGCATTGGTTTTCCCTAAAATATTAACCCAGTATTCAAATGTTTTGCAAGAAGAAAATATTGTTATGATTGATGCTAAGGTAAGCATCAGAGAAGATGAAGAACCAAAACTATTACTTGAAAAAGCAGTGTTATTGGATATGATTAATCCGTCAAAAATGCAGAAAACGGTTTATATTAAACTTCCTGAAAGAACACAGGATATTTTAAAACAATATATTAAAAGCATAGAGAATTTTAAAGGAGATACACCCGTGTGTCTTTATTTTGAAAAGACAAAGGAAAGATTGATGGCTCCGAATGATATGAAAATTAATGCGACAGATGATGCAATTAATGCTTTGAAGAGTTGTTTTGGAGAAGAAAACATTATAATAAAGTAAATTTACTAAACAATGACATTATATGATTACTTTTTTTGGCAAAATGATTATTGATTTTTGAGTGAATTTGTTATAAAATATTATAGTTAAATGTCATTATCAACCATTAAAATGAAATAGGAGATTTATCTGTATGTGGACGGTTGTTTATGTTGCACAGAAATCGCAGGAAGTATTGAAAATTAAATATATTCTTGATGAGAACAATATTATTTCAAGGGTGAAGAAGGGAAATGCTTCAACAGAGGAAGAGGGAACTTGTTTTGAGATAATGGTTCCTGCAACCGAAATTTCCCAAGCACAGAATCTGATTTTAGAATTTGAAATGTGATATTGTAATGGAGGATGTAATAATGGCAGAAATAAAAAGAATAGGAGTGTTAACAAGTGGTGGGGATGCGCCGGGTATGAATGCTGCTATCAGGGCAGTTGTCAGAACGGCAATTTATAATGGTGTTGAAGTATATGGAATCAAGAGAGGCTATAATGGTCTTATCAGTGGTGACTATACAAAAATGGATGCAAGAAGTGTTGGTGAAACTCTTCAAAAGGGTGGAACAATTTTGCAGACTGCAAGATGCTTAGAATTCAAAGAGCCGGCAGGAGTTATGAAGGGTGTCGAGGTTGCTAAAGAAAATGGAATTGATGGTTTAATAGTTATTGGTGGAGATGGCTCATTCAGAGGTGCAAGAGATTTGTCAAGAGCAGGTTTGCCTACCATTTCAATTCCGGGAACAATTGATAATGATATTGCTTGCAGTGAATACACTGTTGGATATAACACTTGTCTTAATACAGTTATTTCTGCAGTCGATAAGTTAAGGGATACATCATCTTCTCACGACAGATGCTCTGTTATTGAGGTTATGGGTAGAAACGCAGGTTATATTGCAGTTGAAGCAAGTATAGCTTGTGGTGCAGAGGTTGTTTTAATTCCTGAATTGGATTATGACTTTGAAAAGGATGTTATAGGAGTAATAAAAAAAGGTAAGCTAAGAGGTAAAAAACACTATATAGTTATTGTTGCTGAGGGTGTTGGTGGTGTTATTGAAATGGCTAAGGACATCGAGGAAGCAACAGGTATAGAAACAAGAGCAACAATTTTAGGCCATGTTCAGAGAGGCGGAAGCCCAACTG
>JAFXBO010000177.1 GCA_017521775.1 Clostridia bacterium
CAATCTGGAAGCCGATGCATATGCAACCTGTTTATTCTGAAAATGATTTTATTTGTGTTGGTGATGATGTTGGAGCGGATATATTTAAAAGAGGTATTTGCTTACCATCTGATATCAAGATGACAGAAGAACAGCAGGATAGAGTTATTAGAATTATCAGGGAGTTATTTTGATGTATAGAAAATACTTTAAAAGAATTGTTGATATTTTATGTGCGTTGGCGGCTATAATCGTCTTTTCGTGGCTATATATAATAGTTGCTGTTTTGGTAAGGGTAAAATTAGGCAGTCCAATACTCTTTAAACAAAAACGACCGGGATTGAACGGAAAAATATTCACACTTTATAAGTTCAGAACAATGACAGATGAAAAAGACGAAAACGGAAATTTGCTTCCTGACGATGTAAGACTGACAAAATTTGGTAAATTTTTAAGAAACACAAGTCTTGATGAGTTGCCGGAGGCATTTAACATTTTAAATGGAGATATGAGTGTAGTTGGTCCAAGACCACAGTTAGTCAGGGATATGGTTTTCTTTTCTGAAAAACAAATGTTAAGACAGAGCGTGAAACCGGGTCTTTCAGGGTTAGCACAGATAAAAGGAAGAAATGGTATCACTTGGGAAGAGAAAATTGACTATGATTTGGAATACATAAAAAATATAACATTTATAAATGATTGTAAAATTATATTTATAACAGTCTGGTCTGCATTTTTTAAGCAAGAGGGAATTTCACAAGAGGGAATGGATACTGCTGAGGATCTTGGAGATTATTTGTTAAGATGCGAAAAGATAAGTGAAGAAGAATACAAAGAAGGTCAGGAGAGAGCATTGGATTTACTCGCACTCTGATAGGAGAGATTTATGGAAAAATTTTCTGTGTCAATATGTGTTTATGGTGGCGACAATGCCCAATATTTCGATTTGGCTATGCAAAGTATATTTAATCAGACGCTAATGCCTGATGAAGTGGTGCTTGTTGTTGATGGTCCTGTAGGCGATAATATTAATGATATTATCACAAAATATCAAGGTGAGACGCTAAAGGTTATTCGCCTTCCCCAAAATGTCGGACATGGTGATGCCAGACGCATAGGCCTTGAAAATTGTACATATGATTTGGTAGCATTAATGGATGCAGATGATATTTGTGTGACAGACAGATTTCAAAAACAAATTGAAGCATTTACTAAAAATCCCGATATTTCTATTGTCGGTGGTCAGATAAGTGAATTTATTGACAGCATTGACAATATAGTGGGACAGAGGATAGTACCTCTTGAAGATAAGGATATTAAAGAATATATGAAAAAGCGTTGTCCAATGAATCAGGTTACGGTGATGTTTCGAAAGAAAGATGTTCAATCTGTCGGAGGATACATCGACTGGTATTGTGAGGAAGATTACTATTTATGGATCAGAATGGCACTTGCCGATCTAAAATTCCTAAATGTACCTGATGTTTTAGTGAATGTTCGCGTGGGGAATGAAATGTATCAAAGACGAGGGGGTCTTAAGTACTTCAAAAGTGAGGCTAAGCTCCATAAGTTTATGTATGACAATAAGATAATAGGTTTTCCAAGATATTTTATAAGTGTATCAGAGAGATTGATTTTGCAAGTTCTTATGCCAAATTGGTTAAGAGGAATTGTGTTTAAAATATTTGCCAGAGAAAAAGCGGAGGGATAATATTGAAAAAGTATAAGATTGGATATACTACCGGCGTTTTTGATTTATTTCATATAGGCCATCTTAACATATTGAAAAGGGCCAAGGAAATGTGCGAGTATTTAATTGTCGGTGTTAGTACTGATGAACTTGTGCAGGAGTATAAGGATAAAACACCGATTATTCCATATGAGGAAAGATGCAAAATTGTTGAAGCAATCAGATATGTCGATAAGGTTGTTCCACAGGAAAACAGGGATAAAATCTCTGCCTTTAATGAACATAAATTTGATGTTATATTTGTAGGTGACGATTGGAAAGGCAGTAAGGTTTTTGAGGAAGTAGATTCATATATGAAATCAAATGGTGCAAGTGGTGTTTGTTATATTCCTTACACTCAAAATGTATCATCAACAATTTTAAAGGATGTTTTAAATAAGATTTATAATGAGGGAAAATAATGTTTGTATATAAAAAGTGGGAAAAGTTTTGTAAAAATCTTTATGAAAACAAAATACAAAGCACAACAGCCTATGGTGCATTGAAAGACAAGAAAGAGAATTTCTTAATCCTCAAGCATGATGTTGAAACTAACCCCCAAAAAGCTCTTGCAATGGCAAAAATAGAAAATAAGTATGGTCATTGCGGAGTTTATTATGTTCAGGCATATTTATTGGAAAGCAAAGAAAATATTGATATATTAAAAAAAATTAAGGAATTAGGACATGAGGTTTCGTATCACCATGATGTGATGGACTCTAATTCAGGTGATTTGGCAAAGGCATTAGAAGAATTTGAAACCAACAAGGCTACATTTGAAAAACACGGATTTAATATAAATACTGTTTGCCAGCATGGAAATCCTGTTGTCCAAAGGGTGGGTTATACTTCAAACAGAGATTTTTTCAGGAGTCAGCAAGTTAAGGAAAAATTTAATGAAATTGCCGAGATTATGGTTGATTACAGGGAAAAAATAGGTGTAGATTTTAAATATATATCCGATGCAGGGTATGGTTGGAAGATAATTTATGACCCTGAAACAAACGATATTGTTGATAGTTCCGATAAAGATATAAAACTAAAAGCTTTAGATAAAGTTTTAGATTTTATAAAAAACGAAAATGCTGTTATTCTGAGTACCCATCCACATAGATGGAACAGTAATTTGGTTAGTGCAGTTATAAAAAATATCATATTTAAAACGATAAGATTTATTGCTAAAGTTTTGAAAAAAATCCCGATTATTAATAAAATTATGAGCAAGTTTTATTTTTTAGCGAAGAAAATATGAGGTAAATTATTATGAATGTATTGATTTTTTCACGGATATTAGAGAAAACGGGAGTGGGAAATTACATAAAACAGTTGAGTGAGCAGCTTAATAATGAAGGGCATAAAGTGATTGTGGTTTCCAACACAAAAAAACAGGATATTGCAGATGGGGTGGGATTTATAAAGATTCCTGCAGCATCCAACAACCCTTTAAAAATAATCTCATGTGTCAAAAAATTGAGAGAGATTATTAAAAAGAATAATATTGATGTGGTTCATTGTCATCATAGAAAAGCGGCACTTATTATGAGAATTTATAATATATTTTTTTCAGTTCCGGTTGTTTATACATTGCATCTTGCGAATATACCAAGTGATTTTATACACAGAAAAATGACATTTGTTGGAAATAAGGCAATTGCCATTTCCAATGAGGTTCGTGAGTTTTTGATTACAAAGATAAAGATACCTGCAAAAAAAATAGCCACTGTATATAATGGAGTAAAGGTAATAGAAAGATTATCAGATGACGAAATAATAGAGATAAAAAAAGAATGGAACATTCCAGACGGTAAATATGTTATCGTGATGCATTCAAGAATTGATAAAGTAAAGAATCAAATTATTGTTGTAGAGGCCATAAACGAGTTGCCTGATAGTATAAAACAACAAATAATTGTGGTTTGCAGTGGAGAGAAAACAGGTCAATATTATGATGAACTTGTTGACAAAATAAATGCTTATGGATTGCAGAAAAATTTTGTTTTTGTCGGCTGGGTAAGTGCTGAGAAAATTTTTAGCGTTGCAGATTTCATGTTCCTTCCAAGCACAAATGAAGGATTTGCTTTGTCAGTAGCAGAGGCGTTTATGATGAGAGTTCCTGTTGCAAGAACAAAGACAGCGGGATATGAAGAACAAAAATATTGTCTGCCTATAAAAGCAGATTCTACTTTAGAAATTAAAGAAATATTGTGTGATTTGTGTGTTAACGGAAAGGACCAATATAAAGAAATTATTGATAAGGCTTATGAACTTGCAATGAAAGAATTTACAATTGAAGTTATGACAAAAAGGAATATTGATGTATATAAAGAAGTGAGTGGTAAAAAATGAGCGAACCTTCCGTTAGAGATGTTCAGTACAAAATATTGGAAGTCATGAAGTATATTGATTATATATGCAGAAAAAATGGAATTGTATATTTCATTATGGGTGGTACGGCATTAGGTGCAGTCCGTCATGGTGGATTTATCCCTTGGGATGATGATTTGGATATATTTATGACACCATCTGAATATGAAAAGTTTAAGAAAGCTTTTATTGCCGAAAATAGTAAAAAGTTTATTATACAAGAATGGAAAACAGTTCATAAATATCTTGAATATGCAAAAGTAAGAATGAATGGTACAACATTTATTGAAGAAAGTTTTAGAGATAAAAGGGATATGCATCATGGAATATATGTTGATATTATGATTTTACATAAGGTTCCTGATAATAAATTTATACAGAAAAAAATATACTATCAGTCAAAGTTTGTGACATTGTATGCATTATCTCAAAGAAACTGGAAACCAAAAACAATTGTTCAAAATGTGGTTTTGAAAAGTTTAAAAGTGCTTCCATGTAAGTTGTTAGCAAATTGGTGCTATAAAAATATCTACAAGTATGATACCTTGGATAAAAATTATTGTTGGTGTTATTTTATAACTCCTGCAAAATTTAGAAGTGGTATCTTTGAAAAAGAGTTTTTTGATAGCCATGAAGAAATTAATTTTGAAGGACAGACTCTTTTAGGTCCTGCAAAAATAAAAGAATATCTTGAATACAGATATGGCGATTATATGAAGCTGCCATCAGAAGAACAGCAAAAAGCATCGGTTCATGCAATGATTTATGATGTTGAGAAGGATTATAGGGAGTATGTGATTTGAGAAAGGTGAAGTTATGAGCAAGGTTCAGGTTTTGGTTACAACTATGCATCAAAAGGATTTTTCTAAATATGTTGAAATGAATTTACAGACTGATGCTGTAATTGCAAATCAGGCAGACAATGAATTTATTAAAGAGGCACAAATAAATAATTCTAAAGTCAAGCTTGTTACAACATCCACAAGAGGAACAAGCAAAAATCGAAATATCGCGATAAGTAATATGTTTGATGAAGCAGAATATATTATGTTCTCTGATGATGATTTGATGTTTCATGATGGCTATGAAAGTATAATATTAGAGGAATTTGACAGATATCCTATGGCAGATGCAATAAAGTTTAACCTTAACTGTATATCTAAAAGAAAACTTGCAATGGGGACTATTCAAAAATTTAGAAAAGCAAAAAGAAGACAGTTGTCATCATATGGAGTTTGGTGACTTGTGATAAAAAAAGATGTTCTTTTGGATAGAAATCTTTGCTTTAATGAAAGATTTGGTCCTGGTACTAAAAATTATTGCGGAGAAGACAGTATATTTTTGCAGAAAATGATAAAAAAGGGAATTAGTCTTTATGTTTCTCCGAAGTATATTGCAGATATCGACCAAAGTGACTCCAGCTGGTGTGAAGGATGGAATGAAAAGTTTTTCACTGTAGGCGGTATGGTAATACATGAATGTTATCCAATATTGTCGTTTGTCCTTGTGTTGAGAAGCGCTATTAGGGCATACAAGCGAGGTAAAACAAAGTTATCTCTATTAGAGATTTTAAAATGTTATTATAAAGGCGTGTTTAAAAACATATCAGAAAGGAAGATAGAATTTGTTAAGTAAATACCCTAATTTGCTTGTCATTGCCAATAACAGCCTTTCTGAAAGTAATTCAAACGGAAGAACACTTGCAGGTTTTTTAAAAGGCTGGGAAAAGAAAAATATAGCACAAATATATATATCAGGTGAAACTCCATCATCAAAGGTATGTGATAATTTTTATCAGATAACGGATAGGGATGTCTTAAAAGGACTTTATAAGAAAAATATTGTTGGAAAACAAGTTTTTAATAAAAATAAGTCTAATAATGGTTCAAATGTCAAAAAACTAATAAAAGGGAAATCCATTTTAAGAATGTTAATGCGTGACATTTTGTGGGGAACAAATGTATGGTGGAACAAAAGACTAAAATCATGGCTTCATGATTTTTCCCCTGATATACTACTGTTTTTTGCAGGCGAATCTGTATTTACATATAAAATGGCAATGAAAATTGCAAAATACTGCGATA
>JAFXBO010000178.1 GCA_017521775.1 Clostridia bacterium
ATTATAAGTGATAAAAATGCATTGATTGATACTGTTCCAATAGAGTGTGCAGATAGATTAATTAAAAATATTTCTCAATATATTTATATAAAAATCTTAGATGTTTTAATTATAAATCATACACAAAGTGATAGAAGTGGGGCTGTTAAAAGCCTGCTTGATATAAATCCTCAGATTGAGATAGTTGCATCATTAGCAGGTCTTAATAACCTCGAACAACAGCTAAATACCAGATTTAATTCTACTCTTGCAAAGAGTAATATGGTGCATAAACTCAGTGATTATGTGTCACTCAAATTCATTATAACACATAACATAAACTGGCCTGACTCTATGATGACATATTTTATTGAAGAAAAAATACTATTTAGCTGTGATGCATTTTCTATTGAAAATGGTGATATAAAGGAATATTTTTATAAGAATTTGTACCCATTATCTCATTATGTTAAATCAGCAATGCAACAACTAACCTGTTTAGAAATTTCAAAAATATATCCGGGAAGCGGAAACAAGATTTTAGATAAAAATGTAATTTTCGATTATTTATCCTGGTGCGATAAAGAAGTAAAAGAAAATAAGATAACAATTATTTATAAATCAGATTCAGGTAATAACAAGCTGTTAGCAGAACACTCATCGAAAATATTGTCAGACTTTTCTCTAAATTTGTTTGATGTATCAAAAACAACACCTGATGATATATATAAAAGTATGTATGCTTCAAAAGGCGTCATTTTTGTTACTCCGACGGAGTACAGGAATATTCCTAAACAGCTTGGAGATATAGTTGTCGGAATTGAACATTATAAAGCCTCAGATATTTTATTTGCATCAATAGGCTCGTATGGTTGGAGTGGGGAAGCACCGAACCTTATAAATTCTATTTTAAAAGCAAGACATTTTAATGTATTTAAGTCGACATTTCGTGTTATGTTCAATCCTACAAATAATGATTTTGATGAATTAGATAAATATTTAGAAGAATTTATTAGATTACTTAATTGAAAGTGAGAATTTTGGTATATGCCTAAATTTTTTGTTCCTAAAGAAAATATATTAGAAAACAAAATTATAATTAATAACGATGATGTTTTACACATAAGGAAGGTTTTAAGAGCATCGGTTGGTGACGAATTGACTTTATGTGATGGCAAGGGAATTAATTATATTACAAAAATATCAGACATAGAAGATAAGCAAATTCTATGTGACATCATATCAAGTGAAAAGTCAAACACAGAAGCGAATATTGAAGTAACAATTTTTCAGGGAATACCAAAAGCATCAAAAATGGATTACATAATTCAAAAAACAACAGAGCTTGGGGTTGTGAATATAATACCTTGTGAAATGTCAAGATGTGTATCTAAAATAGAAAATGCTAAAGATGCTAAGAAAAAGGTTGACAGATGGCAAAAAATTGCAGAAGAAGCTGCAAAGCAATCAGGCAGAGGTATTATTCCAACTGTTTCTGAGCCTGTAAGCTTTAAAAAAGCCGTTGAAATGATGAATAATTATGATTTAATATTTGCACCTTATGAATGTGAAGAACAGAAAAAACTAAAGGATATATTATATTCAAAAAAGGATATAAAAACAGTTGCTTTTATGATAGGACCTGAGGGTGGATATGATCTTAATGAAATAAAAATATTATCAGAAAGTGGTATTCCGACGGTTACCTTGGGTAAAAGAATTTTAAGAACTGAAACTGCAGGCGAAGCAGTACTTGCTATGGTTATGTATGAGTTGGGAGATATTAATTTTTAAATTATCAGCACTTCATAAATGAGGTGCTGTTTTAGAAAGGATATTATATTATGAGAATTTCAAAAAGATTTTTTCCTGATTATAAATTTAGCTCTATAAGTTATATTGATATTAATATATTAAAAAATAGAGGAATAAAGTTTGCTATTTTAGATATTGATAACACTCTTGTTCCTTATACATCGCCAAAGCCTGATGATAATGCCCTTAATTTTTTAAATAAATTAAAAGAAAATGGTATTAAGTATTGTTTTGTTTCAAACAATCACGGTGGAAGGATAAACCTTTTTAATGAAGAAATTGGTGCACCTGTATATCCAAATGCTGCAAAGCCTTTGCTGTTAGGTATAAGAAAAGCTATGAAAGCCTTTGGAGCAAATAAAAAAAATACAGTAATAATCGGTGACCAGGTATTTACCGATGTCTGGGGCGGAAAAAGGGCAGGAATTCTGACTATTCTTGTTGATCCGATAAAAGAGTGCAATACTGCATTTTTTAGATTTAAACGCCATTTTGAAAGAATAATTGTTAATGATTTTGAACTAAATCAAAGAGAAAATAAAAAATGATTTATAGGAGAAAAATATGAAAGCTTTATTCGGTCCTGCAGGAAATGGGGATTTGTTTTATAAAAATGGACACAAGACATCAGAAGAAATGCCTGAATTTTTAAGTAAATACGGACTTGGTGCATATGAATATCAATGTGGTAACGGAGTCAGAATTGGTGAAGATGCAGCCAAGAGAATAGGATTAGCTGCTAAAAATAATAATATTGTTATGAGTCTTCATTCACCATATTATATTAACCTTGCAAATCCTGATGAAGAAAAAAGGAAAAACAGTATTAATTACATCATTCAAAGTATGACAGCTGTTAAAGCTATGGGAGGAAAAAGAGTTGTTGTTCATAGTGGTGCACTACAGAAAATGACGAGGGAAGAAGCTCTGTCTCATGCTGTTGATACTGTTAAAATGGCAATTTCAGAGGCTGATGCACTTGGTTTTTCTGATATTCATATGTGTATAGAAACTATGGGAAAAATCAATCAATTAGGTAATCTTGATGAAGTTCTGGAGTTGTGCTCATTAGATGACAGACTTTTACCTACAATAGATTTCGGTCATTTGAATGCAAGAACTCTCGGTGGATTGGATTCATATGAGAGTTTCTTAGAAATATTTGATAAAATAGAAAACAAATTAGGTTCAGACAGACTGAAAGTTTTTCATTCACACTTTAGTAAAATTGAATATACAAAGGGTGGGGAAAAGAAGCATTTAACATTTGAAGATAAGGAGTTTGGACCTGATTTTTCATATGTTGCAGAGATTGTTTATAAAAAAAATATAAGCCCTATATTTATATGTGAATCAGCAGGAACCCAGATTGAAGATTCTCTTACAATGAAGAAAATG
>JAFXBO010000179.1 GCA_017521775.1 Clostridia bacterium
AATAAGAAGGTTCGTCGTTGGTTAAAGATTGCTATTTTAATCCTTATCATTCTGTTGCTGTTAGCTCGTTGTTCTCAGTTGCCTTTGCCTGAGAATGTGAAGGATGTTATCAACATGGGATTTGAAAACACCATAGGTAAGGATGAGGTTGAGGAGAATGACCCTCTGGAGGACTATGATTCCCGTAAGTCTTTGCTGACAATTTCAATGAACAAAGTACCTGTCTTTGGCAATGGTATTTCTGAGGGCAATCTGAACATCATCAATGACGAGAGAAATGTGTATTACCAGTTCGTAGAGATTTATTTGGATGGTGAGAATGGTCAGCCTGATATGAACAAGCTGATTTATAAGAGCAATCTGATTGATATAGGTCAGGTCTTACAGAATGATACTTTGGATGTGAACTTGCCTGCTGGTACATATAAGGCTACTGCTTATTTTAGTGCTGTTGACCCTGAAACAATGGAGTATGCAGGTAAAGCAGGCGCCAAGATTGAGATAACCATAATGCAGACAGCAAATGGTGCTGTTGACTTAAATAGTGAGTGGTGGGTTGTAGAAGACCCCCAGGTGAATGAGTAAAAAATAATGGTAGTTGCCCTCTGAGGCAACTACCAAATTCAAAGGAGGAATAGTTTATGATAAACAATTTCAAGAGCCTGTCAAAAACCTATGCCTCCACATTACAGGAGTTGGAATATGTTGAGCAAGGTTCTGATAGAGAAAATACACTGCTTTTGGCAAAACAATTACTTGAAGAAATCATAGATTACTTGAAGTCCTACAAATGGCTGTATAAGCAATCTTCAAAGGAGAAAATCAAGGTATGGATAGAAAGTGGTTATGACTATGATGTGCTTTGTGAGCAATTCAATATTTCGTATGAGGGAGCAAGATGGTCTGTGTCTTGGGCAAATAGTCAATTCAAGAAAAAGATTGGTGAGAACACCATAAAGCTGATAAAAGAGGGTTTGATAGAAGAGGCTCGTGCAGCCTTCTATGTAGGTACAGGAAAGCTGAGTGTAGATATGTTTGTGGGGTCTGACTGTTTGGATAGTCTGCCTGATGCCAAATATAATATCTACTCCTTGGCTGAGTGTGAAAATGAGTTGAAAATACTGTGTCTGTTCAGTAAGGCTCGTTTGCAAAAATACCTTGAAGTTATGGATGAAGAGAAGATGGCATATGTACTGTGGTTGTTGACAGGTAAATCTAAAAAGAGTGATGTTTTCAGACCTTACTTAATTTCAATGCTTAGTGATGAGCTTGAGGCTGAGGAACTGATTTACATGGAAGAAGATATTAAAAGACAGCAAAACTATTTGTAAGAAAGGAGTTTCTAATATGAAACAGAGAACAAAAGAAGATTTAATCAATGAATTTGTAATGAGAGCACAGATGGGTGCTAATAATGGTGAGGAGATTTACAAGCTCTTACAGCAGCAAAAGGTTGAATGTATGGTAAGTCCAAGCGGTCAATATCAAATTGTATTGGTTGCTCCTCCTTTTAAGAACTTGGGTATGGAGGTTATTGAGAAAGACGGTCAGGCTCGTATTCAGGTAACTCTTGAATACAATGGTGCTCGTTTTAATACTACATTCCCTATGCAGAAGGGAGTAAAGATGGTTTTCGTGAATCAAGTCGAAGAAACAAAGTAATTTAGTTCGGGAGAGGTGCAAATTATGTAAGATTCTAAGGGGTTGATTATTTTGAGTAGATGGGATGATTTGTTTTGTAGGCAGAAGGACAGTTACATAGAGGTCAAATTGACTCATGCTGAGAAGCAAATGCTTTCTCAAACTGCTCAGAAGATGGCTGCTAAGGAGAAGACAGAGTTTGTTTACAGTTTGGATAATTGGGGTATCTCTGCTCGTTGGTTTGTAGGGTTGGTTGGAGAGTATGCTGTTTCAAAGGTCTTGTTGAATTGGGGATTGATAGAGGAACTTCCCTCATTCAATTTGCAAGAGGGTTTTTCCTCAATCTATGACACAGCAGATTTGCTTAAATGTGGTTTTAATCTTGGGTGTAAGACTTCTACTGTTGGTAGGGTCATTAAGGTTAAAGAAACCTGCAAATATTCTGAGGTGGTTTGTGTATATGACAAGTATCAGGATGTTTGCTATGTGTGTGGTATAGCCACTCCAGAAGTGTTAGAGAAGTATTCTGACCTTGACTTGATAGAGGATGAGGTCATTCGTAGAAAAGCCGGTACTGTTGCCGGCAAGGTAGGGTTTGATAGGTTTGATAAACTTATCCCCTTCACAAAAGAAAATGTGGAAAGATTTAGGGTGGATTTGAAACTGAATCACATTTACTACTTACAAAATCAAGATAGGTTTAATCTCGTAGGTAACTGTACCTACATAGAGAAAAAAGAGGACAAGGTAGTATTCAGACACTCACAGAAAGGGGTTATCACAGAGACCGTGGTGGACTATCCTTTCACCCACGAGGGGTTGAAACTGCTGACTAAGACCTTAAAGCCTAATCATATATACCTTGGGTTTCAAATCTTCCCTGTTCTTGAAAAATTGCAGAGTGAGTGGGCAGGACTACCTTTGCAGATAGAACTCCTGGACCTGTGGGAGCTCTTGAAGAAAATAGGTGGTAAGTTTGACCTCATCTGTAATCAGACGACACCCGGAGAAGCCCTGGGGCTTCTGAGTATGCTATATAAACCCGTGTTACCTTATCCTATGGATGAGGTCAACACAAACTTCTACACCTTGCTGTGGATATTGACAAGGTAAGGGTTTACATGAAGGGAGGTGGGTGGTTATGGCAAAAGCCACTCCTAAAGATATTGTGGTTAAGTATTTTCAGTCTATAAAGTATTTTCGTAACGAAAATAAGTTGATAGTCATTCTTCCAGATGGTCTTAAAGTCCGTGATGCAGAACTGAAGGAAGATGAAAAGGTTATTGACTTAGAATTGTATATTGACGAATTGAGTGCTGAATTCGTGTTTATTGCAGAATTGGATGCACCTGCAAAGGTCAATGAATTGCTTGTTTTGCAGGCTGAGGATGCTCAAGGGTTATGCGAGCCAGTGATAATTTGTATATAGTTTTGAAAAGTCTAATTGAATTATCCTTGTCATTCTGGGTTTTGAGGCATAAATTATAAAACCTTGGACATTCTTTATAAAACAACACAGTGAAGTCTAAAGCAACAGCATAAATTATAAAAGGATAGACATTGTTTCTAACTAAGGAACAGTGAATATAAAAAACCTCCTATTATTTCTAATTTCATTTAACAGTATTTATAAAAGAAGTTGGATTGTTTCTAAAAACGAACCACAGGTTTTCTAAAAAGGAATGCCTACTTTTATAAAACTCAAATAGATTGGTATTTCAAGAAATCAGGTTTACTACTTACATTCTATTTCTGAGTTTCTTTTGAAGTATCAGGTTGTATGGGTGAATGGTTAGATGAAGTGAAGCAAATTTTGCAGAATTGATAGGAGGTTTTTCTTATGAAAACTTTGGTGGTTACGACTGAGAAAAAACTGATGCAAGCATTGTCAAGAGTGGTAAGCCTTGACCCTATTGAACAGATAAAATGGGTTGAGAATGCAGAAGTACCAGAAGCTATTACAATGCTTGACCGTGTTTCAAATATGGGCATGGAAAGTGATTTGAAGTTTGAAGATGATTTGTTTGGTGAGGGTTTTTTAATTGCTCCTGTGTTTATGGTGGTAGTTACTCATCGTGATGATGGTTTCAATAGAGAGATACGAGAGGTTTATTTTGAAGAAACTGCTGGTGAAGCAGAAGATATGATTTGGGAACTCTTTGAAAGTGAGCATTATTCCAAAGGAATGTTCCGTGTGTTCATGTATAAGGAGTATGAAGGGTTTGTAGAGATACCATTTGAGATGGGTTACTATATCACTCCACAAAATGAGGGGAAGAAGGAAATAGTAGCAGAATATGAGTCTCTTTCTGATGTTCCTACTGTAAAGCCTGAGTGTGTTTAC
>JAFXBO010000180.1 GCA_017521775.1 Clostridia bacterium
ACAGTTGAAACAGGTATAATCATTGTTCCGTCAGGAGTTGTCACAGGACTTCCAACAACAGTATTAACATCTATCATTGATTTTATATTGCTCATCGCTGTGTCCATAAGTCCTTCAATAGGATGATTTGCCATAATAAAACTTCCTTTCTGTTATTTAATATTTTTTCGTTTTGTGTTTTAAATATATTTTCAAAAACCTCATAAGTACAACAATAATATGTGCAAATTTGGTATTTAGTATGCAATGAATTTTAGCATCAACAAAAGCGTCTTTATGAAAATCAGGTTGGACATTAACACTCCAGTCCTCTATTCCTACAGTTCTGTCAACTACTGAAACCATATTATAGCTTGTTGCATTAACAATACCTGTGAAAATACCTGTCTGCATCGCATCTTTGCCTGCAAAGGCTATATCTATACTTGCTTGTTTAATTTTAATACCTTTATCCTTTGCATATTTTAATATCATAGAAATATCCGATTTAAAAGTTTTAAAAAGCTTTTTATAATATTTTATGTCTTCGATTATTTCAGATATTTTTTTCTTCTTTTTTTCTTTCTTAGGCTTTTTTTCTCTCTTTTTATTTGATAAATCATTCTTTATCCCAAAAAATCTTATCAAAAATCTGCTTTTGAAATTTCCATCATAAGAAACAGCATATTCAATTGTTATCGGCAAAAAAAGCAAAAGTGCAATTATTGCAACAACGATAAGAATTATAAGAATTCCCATACAATTCTCTCCTATTCCTCTGCTTTAATTTCATATTGCTCATACTCTTTTGAAAGCTCAGATAAATCAACCTCAGGTAAGTCCTCAGGATTTTTGAGTCCAAAGCAACGCAGGAAATTCTGTGTTGTTCCATATAAAATAGGTCTTCCCGGAGCATCAAGCCTTCCCTTTTCCTCAATCAAGTCTCTTTCAACAAGACGATTTATAGCACCATCAGAGTTAACACCTCTTATGTACTCAACCTGACCTCTTGTGATAGGCTGCTTATATGCAATTATTGCCAAAGCTTCCATAGCAGCATTTGAAAGTGCCTGTCGCCTTTGTTCTCCAAGTATTTCCTGAATATAAGCATAATATTCAGGTCTTGAGCAAAGCTGATAGCCTCCATCAATTTCTATTATCATAAGACCTCTTAAATTGGTGTCATAATTGTATTTCAAAAGCTTAACTGCTTCCTCAACCTCATCGATATCAACCTCTAAAACTGCCGCAAGTTTTGCTGTCTTAACAGGCTCCCCTGCTGCAAAGAGAATTCCCTCAATAGCACACGAAATATTTTTCTTATCCATAAATATTCCTCTCATTATTTTTGATTTATTATAAAATCCTTTTTCTCATAATCATATTCTGCAAAAATCTTATTAGACTTTATCATTTCAAGCAAAGCTAAAAATGTCGCAACCATTTCAGGCTTTGAATCACCTTTTTTAAACAATGACTTAAATGGCAGGTTCTTTTTCTTGGAAAGCATAGAATAAACTTTTTTAGTCATATCCTCAACAGAAACCTTTTCTCTTCCAACAATTCCAAAAAACGCTTTTTTCTTTGGTTTTTCTTTCCTGATTTGCCTTTGCAAAATTGAATTAAATGCGTTTATAAGCTCCTGGGTTTCATGATGCTTATCATATGGAGGCACAGGAAAATCAATCTTCTCGCTTTCTTTAAAAAACATATATCTTGACCAGAATTCTGTTTTACGAAGCTCCTGTGATGCTTCCTTATATTTCTGATACTCTAAAAGTCGTCTTGCAAGCTCTTCTCTTGGGTCTTCTTCCTCTTCTAAAACCTCTTCCTTAGGCAAAAGCATTCTTGACTTTATCAATAATAACTGCGCAGCAAGCACCAAAAACTCACTTGTATTATCAAGCTGAGCCTCTTCAATTCCCTCAATAGCCTCAAGGTACTGGTCAGTTATCTCCACAATAGGAATATCATAAATACTTACCTTATTTTTTGTTATAAGATGTAATAATAAATCAAGAGGTCCCTCAAAATTTTCTAATTTATATAATACTTTTTCCATACATTAACCCAAATTCCAACCCAGCAACAAGTTAACAAGTGCTGATAAAATATTCACTATTCCATTATATAAGAGTCCGACACCATTTCCGATTAATCCGTCAAAGAAGCCTGAAAGTGAAAGAAATATTATCAAAAACATTGAATATCTTTCAAACTCCATAAGTCTGTAATATGTGCTGTCCTTTAAAAACATTCCCAGAATTCTTGAACCATCAAGTGGTGGAATAGGAATTAAATTAAACACCATAAAAAGCAGATTTATCTGTGCAGAATATGAACAAACCGTTCCAATAAACTCAACCACCCAGTAAGGTATATTAACATAACTTGCTACAACAAATATAACTGTATATAAAAGCAGAGAAACAAATGCTAATATAAAGTTTGACAATGGGCCTGCAAGTGCAACCAATGCCATTCCCTTTTTTCTGTCCTTATAGTACATCGGATTGACCTCAACAGGTTTTGCCCATCCAAAGCCTGTCAAAAGCATCAGTATTGTTCCATATACATCAAGATGAGCCAAAGGATTAAGAGTCAATCTTCCTCTTATTCTTGGAATAGGGTCACCTAATTTAGTTGAAACATACCCATGAGAATACTCATGAATAACAAGTGCTAAAAGTCTTAAAGGAATCAAGAGCAAAATCCACCAACCATAACTGAACACACTGCTTAACATATAAAATCCCCTTCATATATAACTAATACTATTTTACACTAATTTATGGAAATAATCAAGTATTTTAAGACAATTCAAGAGTAAAGGTGAATTGGGTGTATTTTGTATCTGTTCCATCTTTTGCATCCACACTTTCAACCCATATTTTCTGCTTGTGAAGATTTATAATGTTCTTTGCAAATGACATCCCCAAACCAACGCCTTTTTTATCGTCGCTTCTTGATTTGTCGGTCTTATAAAATCTTTCAAAAACATTGCCTATTTCATTTTTATCAATTCCTGCCCCAAAATTACCTACAGAAATATTTGCATGCTTGTTTATATTCTTTGATGTGATTATAATTTTTGTATTGCTGTAGCTAAACTTAACTGCATTGTCTAAAATATTTATAATAACTCTCTTAATGGCATCCTTATCAGCAACAACAAGCATCTTCTCATTTTCAAATTGAACATCAATTTCGAGATTTTTATCATCAATTTTTTGCCCTAATTGAATTATGCAAATTCTTATCAACTCATTAACATCGAATTCTGTAACATCAAGCTTGTATCCCGATGATTGCATTTTTGTCATTTCAAGCATGTCATTTGCAAGCTTAGTAAGTCTTACCGATTCATCATAGGCAATTTTTAAGTATTCGTCCTGCTTTTCCTTTGGTATTGTTCCGTCTAAAATTCCACCTATGAAACCCGAAATAGATGTCATTGGAGTTCTTAGTTCGTGGGATATATCAGAAACAAAGCTTCTTCTTGTTTTTTCAAGACGTTCAAGAGAATCAGCCATATAATTAAAGCTTGATGCAAGCTGTCCTATTTCATCACTGTCAGATGTTATTCGTCTTGAAAAATCTCCCGATGCAATATCCAAAACAATCTTATTGATTTCTTTAATAGGTTTTGTTATTCGTCTGCTCTGGATATAAGAAATAGCACAACCAATTATAACTGCCATAATTCCTGCAATCATAAACATAAAGGAATATTCTCCGAGTTTATTCTGAAAATTTGGAATTTCAGAGTTAAAATATATACCACCAACAACCGAGCCACGATAGACAATAGGCATACCGACAACATATATCTTTTTATTATATGTGCCGTTAAAGTCAGATTTTTGTCTTATTGTTTCTCCACCAAGAATTTTTTTATTATACTCCTTTGGAGTTTTCTGTATCCCTGCAGTTGTTGCATAGACTTCTCCCAATGCATTTACGACTGTTATATCCGACTCTGTGAACTCAGAATATTGCATCAACAAATTATTATATATCCGATAATTTGTATAATTCGGATTTTCAATCTGCATAACAATTGTCATATTCTCAATGTTTTGCGCAGCCTTTAAATCCATCTCAAACTGCCTGTCATCAACATAATCCAAGATAAAGAAAATCATTGCAGACAAAAAAGTTGCTAGCGAAACAAAAACTATTATAATGTTATTTAAAAATAGTCTTGTGAACACCGATTTAAACAAATTATCTCACCTCAAACTTATAGCCTACTCCCCAGACAGTTTTTAAGCTCCAATTTCCCTCAACATTTTCTATTTTTTCTCTTAATCTCTTGATGTGAACATCAACAGTTCTTGAGTCACCAAAATAATCAAAACCCCATACCTCTTCCAGTAGTTGTTCTCTTGTGAAAACTCTGTTTGGATTGGAGGCCAAGAAATGCAATAACTCCAGTTCCTTTGGAGGTATTTCTATTATTTCTCCATTTAGCTTTAACTCATAGTTTACTAAATTCACACTTATATTTTCATAGA
>JAFXBO010000181.1 GCA_017521775.1 Clostridia bacterium
AAAGCTTGGTGATATCGTTTAATAACATCAGTATAGGTACAATACCTTTCTTTCCCATATTGTGAAGTATTAGCAATTTGCCTTTCTCTCTTTACCATACTATTTCTCTATAAATTGGTTGTCTTGTTTGTTGTAAGAAAGTTTTACTAATTGACCATTTTCCAATCTACCTATCAGAGAACAATCTCTGATATCGGATACTTGTATTGAGATATACTTATGGTTAAGCACAATTCCATTATAGATAGGAGTGTATTTATCCCCAAAACATTGAAAAACCTTTCCAGATATAGGAGTATTATTTCCATTGCGACTGGACACATTTATTATTATAAATATATGGCTTTCTAACTGCAAATACTGAGATTCTATTCTCTGTTGGGGATACTCTTTTCTTAATATTTCTAATAAAGATTCCATTTTAACATTTTTTAGATTAGGCACTATCCTACTCCCAATTATCTACACTGCCACCTACCTCAACTTCTATCTGATCTGGGGATGAATTGAGGGTGATGGATACATTATACTGCACACCTGGCAAATATGAGAATAAATCATATGTCATATATGCAATACCATTCATTTCTATCTCTACAAATGGTAATCTACTATGTATGCTTTGAGGAATCAAAATGACCTCAAAGGTATCATTTGATACTCTGCGAGCCTTAATGGGTGCAGTCTCACCATAAATATCTTTTGATATAATTCCCTTTTCAAAGTTTATAGATGCAGTTGGTACTGTACTATGAAGATAAACAACTGTATTATCAAGAAACTCTCCCTCAAATGTTTCCCCCTTTACCAATTTTATCACTAACTTGCTACATATATGCTTAAATTGTAGTCGAACACTACCATCATCTTTTGATGCACTCTCTGCCTTTGCCCAAAGAAAGTCTGATGCCTCATATCCCGACAAAGCACCTGCTGTTTCAGTTATTGACTGGTCAAGTTGCACAGACCAATGATGTCCATCTATAGATGTTGGTGTCATATATGGATAGTATCCATAGACATCCATTCTATTCTCACTCCAAAATATCTTCTTAGCAGGTGTCCAAGATGCACCATCAAATGTTGTTGCTACATTGTTTGCCCAGTTGCCTGAAATCTGCAATGGTGCAGCAAAATCACCACTATATTCTGTGGCATGCAAACCTATTACATCTCCATTTTCAAATGATGTTTCTGTTGCTCTTGTTGCCGATGGGTGCAACACCTCTATCTGAATTACACCATCCTCCACAACAGGAATATTATCACTATTCTCGCAACCAACTATTAGAAGAGTTGCTGCTATCAAAAAATAAAATATCTTTTTCATATTTGTTCACATTTATTTGGTTCGTGGTCTGCCCTCCATTATCACAGGAGCATTATGATTTACATTGGTCATAATCTCTGGCATAGATGAGAAACTTCTGGTTGCTTGTAATGTAGGTGACATCCCTGCTACATCATTTTTCTTGAACTCATCAAACGAATACTCCTCACCAGCACAATACATTATTCGTTTCACAATCTGTTCTCTGGAGATAGCCGAGAAATATGGGATATTGTTGTTCATGCACGAATTAGGCTCCGAACGAAATACTCCTCGTTGGTGGAAATATCCACCCTCATACATGTCAACCGAATTCGAAAATTGTGTGTCAAAAATCAAGTGAGACCAAGGCACCTCGTATATATTCGAATTTAGCGAGACATTTTGATACCATCCTATTTTTTGCCCCCCAAGAAGTTGGTCTGTGTGTCCACAACCATCAGTACAAGTACACTGATCAATGAAATCAGGATGGTACAAATATTCATCTGCCAATTTACCTATGGCATGACCTCCTACCTCGTGCTGCACAACACCTCTAAAATCATTAGGGAAGTCATTAGTCATCATACAGGCAACAGCAAGGGCCGAGCCTTCAGGGTACATATATGTAACTCCTCCCCATAGATTAGAGTTCTCTATTAAAACCACAACTGTTTGGTCTAAATTTGAGTCATTTATAGTAGGCACTTTGCAGGCATACTCAAAACATTTCTCTTTTTCTAGTTTGAATTGGAAGCTTCCTGATTCACTGATAGCATATTGAGAACCAAATTTTACTTCATTATTTACTGAATATGTTGTTGGAAGTCCACTATCAGGTGAATGTCCTATTATGGTATAGACATTAAAGTAGTCTCTATATGCAGTATATGGTTGTACAGCAAACAAGTGTTCAATTGCCTCGCCCATTGCAGATTGGTATTTGCCTTCTGCAATATCTTTGGCATCAAAGCAGTCTCCCATAAACACAATATCAAAACCATCTCCTTTTGTGGCAGTTTGATTTACTATTACAT
>JAFXBO010000182.1 GCA_017521775.1 Clostridia bacterium
ACCTTTTTTAAGTTCTACATCCCCTGCACCAATTAAAATAAGTGGAACAGGATTTGTTGTGTGAGCAGTAAATACTCCTTTTGTTTGAGGGTCAACCAGACAATCAGTGTTTCCATGGTCAGCAGTAACCAAAACCTTTCCATCCTTAGACAATATTGCCTTAACAACCTTTCCAAGACATTCATCAACTGCTTCAACAGCTTTGACTGCAGCATCAAAATCTCCGGTGTGTCCAACCATATCACAGTTAGCAAAATTAAGGATTATGCAATCATATTTATCTTCATTAATTAATTCGACACAAGCATCTGCAACCTCATATGCGCTCATTTCAGGCTTCATATCGTATGTTGCAACCTTTGGAGATGCAATAAGCTTTCTGTCTTCTCCCTCGTATACAGCCTCAACTCCACCATTAAAGAAGAATGTCACATGAGCATACTTTTCAGTTTCAGCAATTCTTAGTTGCTTTAATCCTTTTGATGAAATATATTCACCAAAAGTATTTTTAAGTGTCTGTGGTTTAAATGCCACTTGTACATTTGGCATACTTGCATCATATTGTGTCATACATACATAATATAATGGCATAAATTCTCTATTAAAACCATCAAAATCAGAATCTACAAGAGTTCTTGTTATTTCTCTTGCTCTGTCTGGTCTGAAATTAAAGAATATCACAGAGTCATTAGCTTTTATTGTACCATTTGGTTTGCCATCAGTTGTAACAACCATAGGAATTATGAATTCGTCTGTTAACAATGCTCCATTTTCGTCCTTTGTTTCATAGGACTCTTTGATAGCTTTAACTACATCAGAAACCTCATTTCCAATACCGTTAACCATAGCATCATAGGCCTTTTTCACTCTGTTCCAGTTATTATCTCTGTCCATTGCATAGTAACGACCATTTACTGTTGCAATTTTTCCAATTCCAATCTCAGCCATTTTATCCTGCAACTGCTTAATAAATTCGATACCTGAAGTTGGAGAAACATCTCGTCCATCCATGATACAATGAACAGATACATCACTAAGACCATTCTTTTTAGCAAATTCTAATAAGCCAAACAGATGCTCAATATGTGAGTGAACTCCACCATCTGATAAAAGTCCTGCAAAATGAAGAGACGAATTGTTTTTCTTACAATTTTCAATAGCTCCAAGCAAGACCTCATTTTTATAAATTTCATCTTCATTTATTGCCTTTGTAATTCTTGTCAGTTCCTGATAAACAACTCTTCCTGCTCCGATATTCGTGTGTCCAACCTCAGAATTACCCATTTGACCATCAGGCAAGCCAACACTCATACCGCTTGCATATAAAACAGTATTTGGGCATTCTGCAAAATATTCATCAAGATTAGGCTGCTTAGCTGCTTTTATTGCATTTCCCTCAACCATTTCGTTCATTCCATAGCCATCTAATATAACCAAAGCAATCGGACTTTTTGGCATAATAATCATTCCTTTCATAATTAAAGGGTGGCTTAAAGTCACCCTTTGTATTTATTTAAAATTAATCGCAAGCCTTAACAATAGGTGCAAACTTTTCTGCAACTAATGATGCCCCACCAATCAAACCACCATCAATGTTTGTTTTTGCCAAAAGCTCAGCTGCGTTCTGGTCATTCATACTTCCACCATATTGAATTGTGATTTCTTTTGCACAATCAACGCAATAAAGTTCACCAAGAATTTCTCTTATACCCTTGCAAACCTCTTCTGCCTGTTCAGCAGTTGCAGTCTTGCCTGTTCCAATAGCCCAGATTGGCTCATATGCAACAACAACCTTTTTAGCATCCTCAGCAGAGATATTTGCAAAAGCTTTTTTGATTTGAATAGCAATTAAATCCATTGTGATGCCAGCTTCTCTTTCTTCCAAAGATTCTCCAACGCAAACAATTGGAATTAGTCCCTTTTCCAAAGCTTTTATTGTCTTTTTATTAACTGTTTCGTCAGTTTCAGCAAAATACTGTCTTCTTTCTGAATGTCCGATTATAACATAATCAACACCTAAATCACAAAGCATATCTGCACTCACTTCACCAGTGAAAGCGCCCTTATCTTCAAAATGAAGATTTTCTGCACCGATTTTAACATGTGTTCCTTTAGCAGCTCTTACAGCTTCTGTTAAATTGACATAAGGTGTGCAGCAAACAACTTCGCAATTAGCACCCATAGTTACCTTTTCAATTTCCTTAATAAAATCATATGTTTCTGATGGAAGCTTGTTCATCTTCCAGTTTCCTGCAATTATATATTTTCCCATTTTGGTTATCCCTTTCCTTTGTATAATTATTTATCATTTAGTGCAACAATCCCTGGTAAATCTTTACCTTCCAAGAATTCCAATGATGCTCCACCACCTGTTGAAATGTGGCTCATCTTATCACCAAGACCTGCCTGATTAACTGCTGCAACACTATCTCCACCACCGATGATTGTTGTAGCATCAATTTCAGCCAAAGCTTGGGCAATTGCATTTGTGCCTTTAGCAAATGTAGGCATTTCAAACACACCCATAGGTCCGTTCCAAACAACTGTCTTAGCATTTTTTATAGCATTTTTATAAAGTTCAATTGTCTTTTCTCCGATATCAAGACCCTGCCATCCTGCTTCAATTCCACCTCTTGCAACTGTCTTATGTTCTGCATCATTAGCAAAATCCTTTGCAATAACTGTGTCAACAGGAATTAAAAGCTCAACTCCCTTAGCCTTAGCCTTGTCCATCATTTCTTTAGCATAGTCAAGATAATCAGCCTCCAACAATGAATCGCCGACTTCTTCTCCCAATGATTTCATAAAGGTATATGCCATACCACCACCGATAATCAATGTATCAACCTTTTCCAAAAGATTGTTGATAACTGAAATCTTTGAGGATACCTTTGAACCACCAAGAATAGCAACACATGGTCTTACAGGGTTATTAACTGCATTTCCCAAGAATTCAATTTCTTTTTGAATAAGATATCCTGCAGCAGCTGTATCAAGATATTTTGTTACACCAACATTTGAGCAGTGAGCTCTGTGTGCTGTACCGAATGCATCGTTAACAAATACATCAGCAAGAGATGCCAATTCCTTTGAAAATTCATCAACATTCTTTGTTTCTTCTGCTCTGTATCTTGTGTTTTCCAATAACACAACATCACCATCGTTCATAGCAGCAACTGCATTCTTTGCATTTTCGCCAACTACATTATCATCAGCTGCAAACACTACTTCCTTACCAAGCTTTTCAGATAAGCTCTTTGCAACAGGAGCCAATGAAAGTTCTGGCTTTGGCTCACCCTTTGGCTTACCCATATGTGAACAAAGAATAACCTTTGCACCCTTATCCATCAAATACTTAATTGTAGGTAATGCACCATCAATTCTTGTTTCATCTGTGATATTTCTGTTCTCATCCAACGGAACATTAAAGTCAC
>JAFXBO010000183.1 GCA_017521775.1 Clostridia bacterium
AAGTATACTTTTGATAAGAAAAATGAGACTGACGAAATTGGAACAGTAAGAGGGTTAGCGTGGACAAGTGTTGGTGGAGATACTTTATCTGTTGAGGTCAATGTTATGCCTGGAACAGGAAAGGTTGAGTTAACAGGAAGCCTTGGAGACGTTATGAAGGAATCAGCAATGACTGCTGTGAGCTTTGTACGTTCTAAGTCAAAGGAACTTATGATTAAAGACGATTTTTATAAAACCAAGGATATACATATCCATGTTCCTGAGGGAGCAGTTCCAAAGGATGGTCCGTCAGCAGGTATAACAATAGCGACAGCTGTTGCATCGGCTCTTACAAACACACCAGTTAAATCCGATGTTGCGATGACAGGAGAGATTACATTAAGAGGAAATGTACTTGCTATAGGTGGACTAAAGGAAAAGTCTTTGGCAGCTTACCAGGCAGGAATAAGAACAATAATAATTCCAAAGGAAAATTATAAGGATATTGATGATATTCCACAGGATATAAGAAATGAAATCAACTTTGTGCCTGCGACAAATATGGATACAGTTTTAAGTAATGCATTTATAAA
Source organism: Clostridia bacterium (assembly GCA_017521775.1). Classification (GTDB taxonomy): domain Bacteria; phylum Bacillota; class Clostridia; order UBA1381; family UBA1381; genus RGIG1988. The sequence goes on from JAFXBO010000183.1 coordinate 573, forward strand.
TGTATGAGAGGAATGATTATATGAATATACACAATGTGAATTTGACGGTTTCTGCGGTAAGACCTAATCAGTATCCTAAAATGGGATTGCCTGAGATTGCGTTTGCAGGTCGCTCAAATGTAGGAAAGTCGTCGTTAATTAATAAGCTTTTGAACAGAAAGCAGTTTGCAAGAGTTTCAGCAACTCCCGGAAAAACTGTAACAATCAATTTTTATAATATAGATGATACAATACATCTTGTAGATTTGCCCGGATACGGGTATGCTGCCCGTTCAAAGGAAGAAATAAAAAAATGGGGAAATATGATGGAGGACTATCTGCGTGACAGAGAAGAGCTTATAAAGACAGTTCTTTTGGTAGATAGTCGTCATAAGCCAACCAAGGACGATATAATGATGCTTGAGTGGTTAAGGGCATATGACGATAGTGGGGTTATCGTTATTGCAACAAAGATTGATAAGCTTAAAAAGAGCGCCATTGAAGATAATCTCAATATGATATGGGACACTCTTGAATTGGGTGAAGAGGATATACTTGTTCCATTTTCAACAAAGGATGACGAAGGAAAAATCACTGTTTGGGATATTATAAATCTGCTTATTACAGCAGATGACGAAGAATAATTTTTATGAATTATTAAGAGGAGTTGTGACGATGAAAAGAAAAGGAGTAACGATAATTTTATTAATAACGCTATTCGCAGTTCTTTTTTACGGATACAGATATTTAAAAATACCTGTCGAAACACAAGCTGCTATGTTAACAAGATTAGAGGATACTGTTAAAACAAAAGCATATGTCATCAGAGAAGAGGCAGTTTTTGATGCGCAAATTCCTGGAACAATGTATAACTATGTCGAAGAGGGTGACAGGGTTGCAAAGGATATGCGTATTTCAACTGTATATCGGGGAGATGTTGAAGACGACTTAATCCACGAGTTAAATAATGTTAACACAAGAATAGAAAAGCTTGAGGCAGCAAAGGCAAAGAGTGAACAATTTGTCACCGATTCAAGCTCGGCAGAAAGTACAACTGAACATATCAAGACAGATATAATTAATGCAGTTATAAATAACGATGTAAGTGAAATCGAGAACTACAAAAACACTCTGAGAGCTTTAAATGATAAAGCATCAGAGGAAGTGGGAAAAGACTTAAATGAATTAATTATTAAAAGAGAGAATATA
>JAFXBO010000184.1 GCA_017521775.1 Clostridia bacterium
AGCAAAGGTTAAGAAATGATTTTGCAGAAGATGGTGTGTGGAGTGGTGTAGAGGGGAATTTCCGTTCTTCTCTTGAAGTGAGAGAACAGAGAATGATTTACACCCTTGAAATGCTTGCTGTAGGGTGCTGTGGTGAGGCAAAGTTTGATTTAGGGTTAGCACATAAAGGGCGCCTGTCTAAACTCCGTAAATTGATTGAGGGGTTTGAGGACTATCTGATGTGCTTTGTTTATACTGTGAAGCATCACTACATCGACAGTATGAATGTTGACCCTTTGGAGGAATTAGTGGAAGAATGAAAGAAAAATATCTGTTTGAGGTAGTGGCAACTGCCCTTGCTCAAATTGAATATGATGGCTGTGCTGAAAGCATAAAGAAAATGAGGAAGGAGTCTGTCTCGCAGCTCCTTCCTATCTTTTTGGAGTTTCACAATCAAGGGTTCATTTCTGACCTTGTGAAGACGGCATTTGAAAAGAAAATAGCCTTTGTTCTGCAGGCTACTACGAGTGCAGAGATAAAAGAAATAATGAAAATGTCTGTCCCTTATTACAACTACGAAGGGGTTGTTCCTAAGGGACAGTATCATGTAGAGGAGGAAGAATTGATGCTATGGTTTGGCATTGTCCCTTATTGCAAATTGAAACCTGAAGCCAATGACCGCATTAGCTTTCTGTTTAGCAAGTTCTTCCCTAAGGAGGCTCCTTATGTACTTAACCGAATATGAAACAAGGGTTTATGAATGGCTCAGGACCCTTGGTATTCAAGAGAAATTTCCCTATGTGGAGAATGGTGTTGAGGGGTTAGCTGATAACATTGAGGAAATATTTTTTAAGGCAATTCACTCGTATGACACCTTTCATCCTCTTGATAAAAAGTATAAGCCGTATTCTAAAAATGATTTGAGGAACATTTCACTCATACAGGAATATCAGAAAAGTATGCAAGCCTACTATGCCCCTTTTCAGACTAAAAGGACAACTCTTACTGAGAAGGACATAGCAGGTTTTCCTCATGTCAAGGTGAAGGATAAGTTGAGAAAAGCCAATGAGGTCAACAGAGGAATTTATTTTGTCTCAGCCTTGCAAGGATACACATCGACAACTCTCTATAATAATCCTGTTGAGGTTGTTTCAGTAGAAACTAAAAGGTCTCATAAGGAAAGGGTTTTTGGTAGAATCCAAAAGGTTTTGCCTGAAACCCTACGGCTATTTGATGGCACAATAGCAACTTTTGATTTTCCCTTTGTGCTTAATGGAGTTGAGGATAAGCGAGATAGTATCTATGAAGTCTATGAGATAGCTTATAACAATCCAAATCACTTTGAAATCATTGCTGATAATGGGTTTTATAGTGGGCAACAAAAGAGAATTATCAACAGACTAATGAAATTTGGAGGTAACTAAATGGGTGATGTTATTACTCTTGCTCCTGTGAATTGTGTTGAAAATATTGAAGTTCGTAAACCTCAAAAACATACAAACCTTTGGGAAAAAAAGCTGGAAGTGGTTTTGGAACGAATTGATGAACTTTATGTTTATCCGAAACTGAGACAGACTATGAAAGATGCTGTTCTCAAGGTTTTCAAAGTAGGTATTGGTGCAGTAAAGGCGGGTTTTCCTTTACGGCTCGTTTTGAAAGCTGTTGACAAGAAGTGCCTTTTTGTTTTGGATGCAAGGAGTATTGAGGAGGTAAATCAAATCCTTAAACCCTCTGTATCTCGATTTGAGATTAATGGGTTTGTAACCACAGGCAAGTACCATATCCCTGAGGAGGAATTGATGCTGCTGGTTTTGGCAAGCAAGCAGGGGAAATTGACTCCTCGTGCTCAGGAGCGATTTGTACAGCTCTATGAGCTCTGTATGAAAGCAGGGCGAACCTACTACGATGAGGTGGATGAATGAACAAAGGACAAGAAATGTATTTATTAACAGCAAAAAGTCCTCTTGTGGACTATGGAATAGAAGGCTATGCTGAATACATTGCGACCAGTCAGGAGTTCAAGGAGTTTACCCATTCTGTTGTAGACCTTGAATTGATGGAGGAAGGGGTCGTAAATACTGAGTATGCTCAGTATGTGAAGACCTTCTCAAAGGTTAAGAAGGTGATGGAGTTAGAGTTTGAGGATAGGGCTATTCAAGGAATAGTCAAGACTGTGGACACCCAAAAGGGAAAGGTTAAGATAGGATACAGTCGGGTTAGAGAGAATAGAATCTATGTGGCAGGAAATGAGCGATATTACAGAGGCATCAAAGTGTTTTTTGCTGACCTCTGTCTCATCAATGCTATGGACTTTGTTCCTCTTGATAAGTCAATAGGGTTTGGAAATATTGAGATTTTGAAGTGGAACAAAAGAACATCTACAAAAGCCATAAAGTTTATCCATAATAAAATCCAAAGCATCCTCTATGTCGTGGATATGGAGTTTGAAAGTGAAAATGCTATGTTAGAGGATATGGATAATCCAAAGGACTTAAATCTAATTCCTATCATTGAACCCCTACTTTAGGTGCAGAAAAAAGAAGGACACTTACTGAAAAGCAAGTGTCCTTTTCACTGAGAAAAATTTTTGAGATTTCCCTATTTTGGGTTTTTCAGAGCATGAAAAAAGTCTCTTTTTCAGAGACCTCAGAGAATGAGAAAATTGCATAAAGTCAACATTTTACTGAGCAAGGAGTCCCTCTCACATTGTAAGCAGGTTATGGGAGCCACTTGCACAGATTTCAAGAGCCCTGCGCACGTTGGCCTGACCCTTGACCTCGGAAAAGTCCAGTATTCCGCCGTACTCGCCGGAGAAGGGCGGCGCGGCAACGGGCTCGATGGGAGTATCGCCGTAAAGATGCTCCATGAGCTGG
>JAFXBO010000185.1 GCA_017521775.1 Clostridia bacterium
AAGAGCCACTTGTTGACATTTCCCATTCCTGCATTATATGCTGCCAATGCAAGCTGTTCATTACCTTTATAATAATCAAGCAAATACGAAAGATAGAAACATCCCATATTGATATTTGTTTCAGGGTTTAGAATATTAAAATTCTCGAAAGAAAGCTTGGTGGCAATCCAGTCTGCAGTTTCGTCTGTAATTTGCATCAGACCTCTTGCAACGCCTGAATGAGCATCATATATATAATTGCTTTCAGCTTTTATTAAAGCCATAACCAGATATTTGTCCAAATCATATTTATCAGAATATGTTATGATATATTCGCCATACCTCAACGGATACAAAGCTTTCATAACAGGCTTAATCAATGAAAAAATCAAGACAATGCATAAAGTTAATAGTAAAATTCTTTTTTTCAAATTTTGCTCCTTATTTCGTCTAAAATTTCTGTAACCTTATTTTTAACGTCATCTATATTACCATTATTATACACTACATAATCGGATTTTTCAATATAAAATTTATCATTTTTCTGAGCGTTGATGCGAGATGTTGCTTCTTCTTGTGAGAGCCTATCCCGTTTCATTATTCTTTCTGCTCGTATATTTTTGTCTGCCAACACGCAGATAAGATAGTCACAATTTTTATAAATTCCACTCTCAATTAAAGCAGCAGCATCAAGACCAACAATTTCAGCTTTGGAATTTTTGATATATAAATCTATGTATTCCTTAACATATTTATGTGTTATTTCATTTAATTTAAGCAGTTTTTCGGGGTCACTAAAAACCAAAGAGGCAAGCTTTTTTCTGTTAAGAGTGCCGTCCTCTTTTATATATTCCAAACCAAAATATTCTTTGATTTCATTTAGTGCAGGCTCATTTGGTTCAACGATTTTTTTTGCAACCAAATCACAGTCAACAATATCAACACCATTATCCGATAATATATTTGAAACGGTTGTTTTGCCACAACCACTTCCACCTGTTATTCCAATGATTATCATTTTAATTCCTCCAATAATTCCTCTGCTTTTTCCAAAAGAGAAACTTTTGAATTTTCGGTTTTCTCATCTATCACAAGATATAATAATTCTTTTAATATTTTTCCGATTAATTCTCCGTTTTTGAATCCTTTTTTGATTAAATCATCACCTGAAATATCAAGGTGCGATAATCTGTAACATAGATTTTCTGACTTGATTTGAGACAGCATTTCAAGGGATTTTTCAATATCCTTATTTTTAATTTGAATAATTGAAATGAGTGATGTTTCGCTGATTTTGGATAATGACAATCGCATATCTTTTATGCTTTGATATTTTGTACCCTCAAAGTTCTCGATAATCTCTATTACCTCATTTATAATCTTTGATGGATAACGAAGATTTAAAAGAGTTCTTTTTGCCTGAGCTATAGTATAGTTAAGATTTAATAAAAGATGAGAAAGTCTTGTTGTTAAATCTTTTGGGAGCATTGCAAGAGCATTTCCAAAATCAAAATTAAGATATTTAGAGTTTTCTAAAAACAGTTCAAATATTTCTCTATATTCAAACCAGACAGTTTTTGAGTCTGATAAAAGAATTTTTGAAAATTCTGTGTTTATTCGCTCCATTGCTATATTTAGAAGATTTTCTTTTAAAGAAAATATTGCACATTTAGTTTTTTCTTCAATTTCAAAATCAAGAACTGCACTAAATCTTATTGCCCTCATAATCCTGAGTGCATCTTCTGAAAATCGGGTGTTTGCATCTCCGACACATCTTATTATCCGATTTTTTAAATCCTTTTGTCCGTCATAGAGGTCAACTATCTTTTTGTTGTATGCCATTGCATTAACAGTAAAGTCACGCCTTGCAAGGTCACCGTCTATAGTTTTTATATATTCCACATTCTCGGGGTGTCTTGAGTCAAGATAATCCCCATCGGTCCTGAAAGTTGTGATTTCATAGGAAATAGAATTAATTATAAGTGTTATTGTTCCATGCTTAATTCCTGTTTTGATTATTCTGTAATCAGAAAAAACTTTAATTGTTTCATCAGGTAATGCATTGGTACAAATATCCCAGTCTGTCGGAGTTTTTGAAAGAAGCGCATCACGAACACACCCTCCTACAATATATGCAGAAAAACCATTTTCCTGGAGTTTATCAAGTATAAAATCAACATCATTGGGAAGAGATATGTTCATTTTAAAACCCTTTCACTTTGCCTCATACCAGCTATATCCACGAGCAGTATCAGCCTTTAGCGGAACACTTAACTTCATTACATTTTCCATTTCTTCTTTTAAAAGTAATCGCACCTGTTCTTCTTCAGTTTTTGGTGCCTCAATAATTAATTCATCATGCACTTGTAAAATGAGCTTTGATTTTAGACCGTCTTTTTTTAAACGGCTATGAACTCTGACCATTGCGAGTTTTATAATGTCTGCAGCAGTTCCCTGAATAGGAGTATTTAAGGCAATTCTCTCGCCAAATGCGTGGATGTTGTGATTTGTTGATTTGAGTTCAGGAATATATCTTATTCTGTTCATCATAGTTTTCACAAATCCATCTGCTTCTGCCTGTTTTTTGATATTTTCCATATATGATTTAACACCAGAATACTTATCGAGATAGCCATTTATATATGCCCTTGCTTCTTTGACAGATATCTTCAAATCTTTTGCAAGAGAGAAATCTCCCATACCATAGACTATTCCAAAGTTAACTGCTTTTGCACTGCTTCTTTGGTCAGAGGTGACCTCTGATAATGGTATTCCAAGTACCTGTGAGGCAGTAACGCTATGGATATCCTCGTTATTTTTAAAAGCAGAAATCATTGTTTCATCATTTGCAATATGAGCCAATACCCTTAATTCGATTTGGGAGTAGTCTGCATCAACTAAAACATAATCCTCATTTTGTGCTGTGAACATTTTTCTTAATTCTCTGCCAAGCTCTGTTCTTGTCGGAATGTTTTGAAGGTTTGGCTCTGTTGAGCTTATTCTACCAGTAACAGTTACAGTTTGTTTAAATTGAGAGTGAACTCTGTTAGTTTTTGGGTTTATTACTGCAAACAAACCGTCGCAGTATGTGCTTTTTAGCTTTGCATACTGTCGATAGTTTATTAAAAGTTCAATTATCGGATGCTCACCACGAAGCTTTTCTAATACTTCAATTCCTGTTGAGTATCCTGTCTTTGTCTTTTTTCCTGACTTTAAGCCAAGCTTTTCAAAAAGAATCACACCAAGCTGTTTTGGTGAATTTATATTGAATTCCTCACCGGCATATTCGTAAATTTGTGACACCATCAGGGAAATGTTTTCATCAAGCATTTTTGAAAAATCACGAAGCTGGTCTGTGTCAACCTTAACTCCTGATATTTCCATATCTGCCAAAACACTTACCAATGGTAATTCTATATCATAATAAAGCTGTGTTTGTCCATTTTTTTCAAGTTCCGAAAGTGTTTTTTCCATTAATGGTTTGATTGCCAAAACCTCTCTTGCAATAGTATCGATACTATTGTCTTCATCAAAAAGAGAAACCTGTTTTTCTTCAAAAGATGTATCAAAATCAATTGAGAAAAAGTCACTGCACAAAGATTTTATGCTATATTCTGATTTTGATGGATTAATCAAATAAGCCGCAATTTCTGTGTCATATGCAATGTTTTTAAATTCAATAACACTGTTGAGCATAACGATTGCTTCTTTAAAGTTTGATGAATATAGCTTAATTTTATCATCTTCAAAAACAGGCTTTAATACGGATAGAATTTCCTCTTGAGAATTTGAAGCCATATCAATTACAACTGCTTTTTGATTTACTGCTAATGCTATTTTTTTTATAGAGTTTCCATCAAATTCAAATAACAATGAAAGCTCGTCCTTTATTGCCCTAATAAAATCAGACAAGTCATTTGTTGAGGATATTTCTTCATAAGATGTGCCAGAGAAAATATCAATTTCCTCTTTTTTATCAGGAGTTGGGGTGATTTTGAGTCGTTTTATAATACTGTTTAAGTCAAGCTTTTTCAAAATCTCATATGCTTCCTGGGTAGCACAGCCTGAAAGTTCGCCATTAAATTCGCAGTCCTCAAAATTAAAACTAATTGGGACATCACGAATAATTGTTGCAAGAGTTTTGCTCATAAAGGCTAAGTCCTTGCCCTCTGTTATTTTCTTTAAAGTTGCACCCTTTAGTCCGATTTCGTCAAGGTGTTCATAAATATATTCAATAGATTTAAATTGCTCGATAAGAGATGTTGCAGTTTTCTCTCCGATACCGGGGACTCCCGGTATATTATCCGAGGCGTCTCCCATAAGAGCCTTAATATCAATGAATTCCTTTGGCGTAACATGGTATCTCTCAATAACTGCCTTATCATCATAGTATGTTGTTTCATTAACTCCGCTTTTTGTGACAGTTAAAATTACTTTTGTTTTATCGGTAGCTAACTGCAAATCATCTTTATCTCCTGTTGCAATATAGCACTCAATTCCTTGTTCATCACAGATTTTTGAAACTGTGCCGATAATGTCGTCAGCCTCATATCCCTCAAGCTCAAAGGATTTTATATTCATTGCTTTTAAAATCTCTTTTGAAATAGGAATTTGCACCCTTAATCCGTCAGGCATTGGTTTTCTCTGTGCTTTGTATCCATCATACATTTTATGACGAAAGGTTGGGGCTTTCAAATCATAGGCCGTGCAGATATAATCGGGGGATAGATCCTCGATAAGCTTAAAGATTGTATTTAAAAAGCCATAAATTGCATTTGTGGGAGTTCCGTCCTTTGCACTCAAATAACGCACACCGTAAAATGCACGATTAATAATACTGTTTGAATCTATGATAAGAAGTTTTTTCATAAATATCCCTTTCTTAAATAGCAATTCTTATGTAATTAAAAAGTGCTTGAAATCATATCAAAAATTCCGACTCCGATTGTGAGCAATAATGATGCTGCAAGAACAATGCAAACTATTCTTATTTGCTTTTTTGAAAATTGCATTTTTATATCTCCTTTTTTTGTCTTAGTTTTTTAAAAAAGTTTTTTAGTATATCGGCACACTCATTTTCCATAAGTCCACCGACAACGTTCACATTATGATTAAAAAGATTTTTTTTAAATAAATCTGTGACACTTCCTGCACAGCCCGATTTTTTGTCGTATGCTCCGAAATATAAGTTATCTATTCTTGAAGAAATAATCGCCCCTGCACACATTGGGCAAGGCTCTAATGTGACATACATATCGCACTCCGGTAAGCGCCATCCGCCAAGCTTTTTCGAAGCCTTGTTGATTGCCATAATTTCTGCATGGCATAAAGAGTTTTTATTTGTTTCGCGCTTATTATAACCTCTTGCAATTATCTTTCCTTTATGAACAATGACAGCACCGATGGGTGTTTCGTTTATACTTTCTGCTTTTTTTGCCTGCTTTATGGCCTCTTTCATAAATTGAGCATTATATTCCATTATGCCACCACCAATCAACCATTAGCATTTGTATGTTGTTCAAAATTTTTAGTAAATATATGACTTCCGTCTTTTTTATTTTCGTCAGTTCGATAATAAAGATAGTCGTGTTTATCAGGATTAATAGCTGCTTTAATTGATTTTATACCGGGGTTTGAAATCGGACCTGCTGGGAGTCCTTCATAACGATAGGTGTTATAAGGAGAATTGATATCCAAGTCTTTATACAAAACTCTTTCAACATCATATAATCCGTCAGAGATTGCATAAACAACGGTTGCATCAATTTGCAGCTTCATATTCTTTTTTAGCCTGTTTTCAATAACGCCTGCAATTTTTGAGCGTTCAGAATCTATTTTTGCTTCTCTCTCAATTAGTGAAGCCTTTGTAATTATTTCATAGAGATTATCATAAGATACCCCGAGTGATGAGTATTGTTTTTCAAATTCCTTTAATAATCTGTCTATGACATTATAGGGTTTTTCGTCAGCATAAAATTCATAGGTGGCAGGGAATAGAAAGCCCTGCAATTTATAGTTGGTTTTTGAATATTTAATATTATTTAAAAATTCATAATCATAGTTTGCGTTAAGTGCTGATATAATTTCTCTTTTTGTTCCCAAACCCTTGTCACACATAAGCTCAATGATTTTCTCAACTGAATACCCCTCCGGGATTGTTAATGTAACAGTTTCTCGTTTTGCACCATTTGTTGCAAGCTTTTTTATTACATCAAAATATCCGTCGCCCTCATCAAATGTAAAATCGCCATATTGGAGTTTTCCTCTGTATTCTGAAAGACTTGTCATTATAAGAAAAACAGTCTTGCTTTTTATAACATTATTTTTTTTTAAAACATCTGCAATCTGAGGGGTTGAAAGACCTTTTTCAATTGTCAAGCTTGTTTTTTCACTAACACCACTAAAGGCAAAAAGAATTATTACAAAAACTATGAAAACAATAAAAATCAGGGGTTTTCTTTGTTTTTTTCTCTTCAATAAAAACACTCCTTACCAGACAAAATCAAATTCAAGGTCGCCAATTCGAACTGTGTCGCCCTCATTTATTCCTGCTTGGGCCAAAGCATCTATAACTCCTCGTTGCTTTAGCGCTCTCTGGAAGAACTGCAAGCTCTCCTCGTCAGAGAAGTTCACGCTGCCTCCGACAGCTTCAATCCATGAGCCTGAAACAACAAAAACATCTTCGTCCATTGTGATTTCAAAGCCCTTGTCTGTAACATCAATTTCAAAACCTTCGTCAATATCCATTTCAGGCTCATAAACTTGAATTGGAGGGAGTTTTTGAAGCTCTGAAAAAGCAAATTTCATAAGCTCATTAACACCTTTTTTTGTCGCTGCAGATATTTCAAATAATGGATATCCAAGTTTTTGAATTTCAGCTTTAAATTCTTCATACGCATCAATATCCTGCAAAATATCTGTTTTGTTTGCTGCAACAATCTGAGGCCTGTCTTCAAGCTCCATATTGTATTTTGAAAGCTCTTCATTTATAATTCTAAAATCTTCGATAGGGTTTCTGCCCTCGATACAGGAAACATCAACAACATGGATTAAAAGTCTTGTCCTTTCAATGTGTCTTAGAAAATCGTGTCCCAAGCCGACACCCTCACTTGCGCCTTCAATAATTCCAGGGATATCTGCCAAAACAAAGTTCATATGCTCTGCGATTTCAACAACACCTAAATTTGGCTCTAATGTTGTAAAATGGTAGTTTGCAATCTTTGGGTCTGCTTTGGTTGTTTGTGATAAAAGAGTTGATTTTCCGACATTAGGGAAACCTACCAAACCAACATCTGCTAACAATTTTAATTCTAAGATAACCTCTCGCTCAA
>JAFXBO010000186.1 GCA_017521775.1 Clostridia bacterium
ATTGGTAAGCACCATTTTTCAGCCTATCTTTCTTGAACACCCTATTGCCGTTCTCATTTACTTCTGTCATCAAAACATACTTCATAAAATATACCTCCAATTTCTTAGCAATCCCAAGTACTGATTACTTCTTTCATAGCCTTTGAAATGCTGTACTCAGAAATGGCATATACCATTTCTGATTTCTCTGGTACAAGGTTCTTTTGAACCTTGTATGCTTTTTCATTTATAGCTTTCTTGAAATTCTCCATAGGGTCAAGTGTTCTTGTCGCATACAGGATATTTCCTTTACCATCCTGCTTCAAGTTCAGTTCCATATAAACAAAATCAAAGATTGCCTGAGTCACATCATCACCATACCCATCAAAGAACCTTATAATGTAGGTCACACCGCTTTTTGAATCTTTACCACCTACTAAAGCTCTAAGAGATGCCACTTCCCAAAGTCTCTCCCTTAGCACAATGTAGGTTTCAAGTGCATCCTTGACTGATAATATCTCTGCATTTCTTACTACGGCATTAGTAACCAATCCATTTTTCACAAAACCCTTTAACTCTTCTTCTGATACAATAGTAGCTTTTTTTGATACCAAGTCTTCAACTTGATACTTACTTTCTTTCTGTCTTTTCACACGATACTTATACATACTCAGCACTCCTTACAACTTTATCTGATATACACAAGAATTTTGTTTCTCCATAACCTTCTCCAAAAGGATGCCTAAATACTCTGCAACCTTGTGATACTCAGAAGGAGAGAGGTCATCCTTAAAATAGGCTCTTTTACTTATAACTACTCCTACTGGTCTATCACACTCCGGTTGCTTTCGCCCATCTATAATGTCATAAAGCCTATACTTCAAGTACCTATTGAAAACCTTACCCAAGATGGCGCCATCAGGATAACCCAATACAGGAGCATCAAGAGTAACTTTCTGTCTGGATAGCTGCCCCTTGGCATCTGTTATAGTTACTATTCCAAAAGACTTTTCATTCTTACGAGTTATCTCTATAACCAGTCTATCAAGTTCAAGTCGTTCATTTCTTACAACCACTTGAGGAAAAGAGCCTCCAATGCAAGAGATATAGGACTTGTTTGCATTGGTGACTACCTTTGCATTTGAAAACCCCACCTGCAAAGCCATATTCAAAGTCTCATCAACAGACAAATCTCTAATTTCACCTTGCATATCAAAAACTCTATAGCCCCTAAGATTTTGGTTATCATCCTCCAGACGGAAGAGAATTGCAGGTACAAAACCTATTCCCATAGGCATATATCTTTTCAAATCACCACGAACACCCTTGACCTTACCATTTTCACACTTCAAGTTCTCTATCTTGCTTCGAGGGGTCAAGAACCCTAATGCCTCTTTATCATTTAAGGTTCTGACCTCTGAATTGACTGTGTTCAAAATTGTATAGGTGTTAGGGTTCATGCTGTAGCTAACCATATACAACATAGAATCACCTCTCAAATCTCATAAATTTTTCTATATCTTGTCTGTTTTATCAGTTTCAACTCTGAAATAGTAGGCAGCTCCACACCGTAATCATCTTTGATAAACTTCTTTAACTGAGTATAAGTCATACCATCCCAACTCAAGTTTGCACCTGTATGAAAACGACCTTCCTCAAATGTGATTTCAGCAAACCAAACTCTATTTTCTGTTTTTATCTCAATCTCTTTAATGCTATTTGGAACAATTTGACCATCCTTCCAAACAAGATTTAAGATTTCTTTTTCTTGAACCAATTTATTCAATGTCTCAGCAGAAACTATCTTGCATTCACCTGAAAAACCCCTCTTGCTGATTGAATGCAACCCATCTTGAGATTTG
>JAFXBO010000187.1 GCA_017521775.1 Clostridia bacterium
ATAGATTGTTTTATTACTGATATTAAACTTGATGAGGAATGGAATAAGGCGTTAGAAGAGAATGATGTCAGGTTGATAACAGTCTAAGAAAAAAGGTGTATTATTATGAAAGCTAAAGCAATGTATATATGCAATGAGTGTGGATATCAGACACCAAAATGGATAGGGAAATGCCCTGGATGTAATGGGTGGAACACCTTGATAGAAACTGTTGTTGATGATGGAAAGCAAAATTTAGGGACAGTAAAAAAATCGTCAAGACAGGTTAAAAAAATCAGTGAAATAACCTATGATAATGAAATTAGGTGTAAAACAGGTATGGGAGAACTTGACCGGGTTCTTGGAGGAGGTCTGGTTAAGGGTTCACTAATTTTAGTCGGTGGTGACCCTGGAATTGGGAAATCAACACTCTTGTTGCAGATATGTGAAAATATTGGAAAAACCAAGAAAATTCTTTATGTTTCAGGAGAAGAATCGGAAAAACAGATTAAAGTAAGAGCCCAAAGACTCGGAACTGTGAATGCAGATTTATATTTGATTTCCGAAAATGATGTAGAGATTATTTTAGAATGTATTAATAATATTAATCCTGATATCGTCATAATTGATTCAATACAGACTATGCATATCGATTCTATAGCATCTGCATCAGGTAGTGTGCCACAGGTAAGAGAGGCAACAAACGCGTTTATGAGAGTTGCTAAAAATGAGAATATCTCTATGTTTATAGTTGGGCATGTTACAAAGGATGGTGCATTGGCAGGCCCGAGAGTTTTAGAACACATGGTGGATTGTGTTCTCTATTTTGAGGGTGACAAACAATCAAGCTTCAGAATTTTAAGAGCAGTTAAAAATAGGTTTGGTTCAACAAATGAAATAGGCGTATTTTCTATGACCGACAAGGGATTGGTTGAAGTTGAAAATCCGTCTGCAATGCTTTTAGAGGGCAGATGTGATTCATCGGGCAGTTCAATCGTCTGCACTATGGAAGGCTCAAGAGGGGTTTTGGCAGAAATTCAGGCACTCGTAACTCCAACTGGTTTTGGAAATCCGAGACGAATGGCTGATGGTGTTGACTTTAATAGAGTTATTTTAATGCTTGCAGTTCTTGAGAAAAGGTGCAGATTATCTCTATCAAACTATGATGTATACATAAATGTTGCAGGTGGCTTAAGAATTGATGAAACTGCAGTTGATTTGGGAATTTGTGCATCGGTTATATCAGGTCTATGTGATAGTCCTATACCATCTGATATGGTGTTTATGGGTGAGGTTGGACTTGGTGGAGAGTTAAGAAGTGTTTCTCAATTAGAAAAGAGATTATCAGAAATTTCAAAGCTTGGCTTTAAGACTGCAGTTGTCCCCAAAATGTCATTAAGAAATGTAAATATTCCAGTAGGTTTAAATGTTATAGGCGTTTCGGCTCTTTGGGAGGTTTCTAAAATAATAAGGAATAAGTAATGGAGGTTAGAAATGATTATCAGGCGAGCAGAAAACAAGGATTTAGAAGGCATAAATAAGCTTTTATGTCAGGTTCTTATGGTGCATCATAATGGAAGACCTGATATATTTAAACCTGATGCAAAAAAATATAAGGACAATGAGCTTTTAGAGATTATAGCAGATGATGAAAGACCGATTTTTATTGCAGAAGAAGATGGGGAAGTTTTAGGCTATGCTTTTTGCATTTTCCAACAGCATATAAACAATAATATTTTAACCGACATCAAATCTCTTTATATTGACGACCTTTGTGTAAATGAAGAGTGCAGAGGAAAGCATATCGGAAGTAAACTATATGAATATGTGCTTGATTTTGCCAAAAAGGAAGGTTGTTATAATGTAACCTTAAATGTCTGGGCGTGCAATGAAAGTGCATTAAGGTTTTATGAAAAGATGGGACTTGTGCCACAAAAAATTTGTATGGAAAAGGTTTTGTAAAAAAATCACACTTCAAACAGAAGTGTGATTTTTGTTTTTAAATAAATGAAAAATACAGTATAACAATAATACCTAAAATAATCCGATAATATCCAAACACTTTGAAATCGTGTCTTTTCACATAGTTGGTTAAAAACTTAACTGAAACTATAGAAACCACATATGCAACCAGCATACCGATTATCAAAAGTCCCCACTCTGTACCTTGCATTATGTAATCGTTTGTTATAAGCTTTAAAAAGCTAACTCCGAACATTACAGGGATTGCTAAGAAGAACGAAAATTCTGCCGAGATTTCTCTTGAACAACCTAAAAGCATAGCACCAAGGATTGTTGAGCCTGAACGCGATGTTCCAGGAATAATTGATAAAACCTGAAAAAGTCCAATCATAATAGCAGTTTTATAGGTCATTTCGTTCATTGAGTTTATAGAAATTCCTTTTCTTGATTTTTCAATCAAGATGAAGAGAATTCCGTAAATTATTAAAGTTGCACTTATGACAAACGGATTTTCAAATTTTTCCATATAGTCATTAAACAAAAGTCCGATTACTGC
>JAFXBO010000188.1 GCA_017521775.1 Clostridia bacterium
AAATAGTTGACAAATTAGTTACAATAAAGTATTATTATTTTATATTAGTGCGTGGTTCGACATAATGATAATATTTTGCATTGTGCATTTCGAGAGGTGGTGAATCTAATGCAGATTACCGATATCAGAGTGAAGAAAATATCATTTGACGGAAAAATGAAAGCTGTTGTTTCAGTTACATTTGACGATGCTTTTGTTGTTCACGATATAAAAGTTATTGAGGGACAGGATAAATTATTTACAGCAATGCCAAGCAGAAAAACACCTGATAATGAGTTTAAAGATATAGCTCATCCAATTAATAGCCAGATGCGTGAACTTCTTGAAAAAGCAATCATTGATAAATATAATGAAGTTATTGCAGAAGAGGCTTCAGAATAAAATCAAAGAGTAGTGAAGTAGTCCCCATGGAATAGATTTGGAAATGCCAGATTTATTCCAGGGGGATTATTTTTATGCAAAAAAATAAGCTATGTTAAAAGTATGTTAAATTTATGTAACTTTATTGAAAAGGGACATATTAAATGATATAATAGTTGAAAAATATGATAAGGTGGGTGATATAGATGGCAAGAAAGGGTCGTATAAAGAGCAGCGAGGGAATTTATCACGCAGTTTTGCGTGGAGAAAGTAAATTATTTTTTGATGATAATGACTATCTGGAATTTATCAATACACTAAGACGCTATTTTGTCGATACTGACTCAAAGCTATATGCATATAGCCTTGAGAAAAACAGAGTTCATTTAGTATTCTTCACTCCTGATGATATAGGCAGTGTTATGAAGCCACTCTGCACAAGCTATGCAAGATACATAAACAGAGCTCATAAAAAGAGTGGAAAACTGTTCTATGACAGATATATGAGTGAGCCTATTGATGACATAGATACATTGGAAAAAGCAGTTGTTTTTGTTCAGGAGCACAAAAATGCACTATATACAAGTAAATCTGAATATGTGAAGAAGGCAGATTTGTGTGAAGTTTCAAAGCTAAAGGACAAGATAAAGGAGCCTTTCACAGTTTATGCTTTTATTGACGATTATGCATCTCTTTCGGATAAGGATTTAAAATCATATATTATGTCATTAGGGACACAAAATATTAAAAACTCTAACGAAGACCTTTTAGACTTTGCACTAAAATATTCAAATTTGTCAAACACAAGAGTGAAAAATGTTTTAGGATTAACAAAGCCTGTTAAGGTTGAAAGAGTTAAAAAGGAAGAGCCTAAGAAGGAAGAACCAAAGAAATCAAACAGACAAGAACTCAGCTTCTGGTTATTATAAAATAAGGTGAAAGAAAATGCTAAAAAAACTTCCAATAAAACAAATGCTTAAAATAATAAAAAGTCATATATTTTCAACAATTCTTATTTTTGTATTAGGAATTGTGTCTGCAGGAGCACTATATGGCGAAAATTCGTTTTTGCTAACAGTTTTCTCAATAATATCATTGATAATATATTTCGGGATGATGTATAGCGAGGCATATGGAATTGCACAACACGATAAAAAGAGGATAACAAGCGAAGAACCATTTTTCTTAAAAGGTTTCCTTTTACCTGTCGGCTTAACAATAGTAACAATATTAACATATGTACTATATTATTTTGTATGGAAATTTATGATGGGTGGCATAACATTCAGTCTTGGTGCCTGGCTTTTGAATATGGTATTTATTATCTGGTCATATGCTTTTAATGGTATAATAGGTCTTAATAACGGAATTATGGAGTGGTATGGCTACATTATAGTAATATTTGTTCCTGCGCTTTTTTCAGGAATTGGATATATCGCAGGCTTAAAGGACTTTGATATAAACTCAAAGCTTTCAAAATTTATATACGAAAAAAAGGATTGATAAAATGAACAGTTCTGTCTATGAAGACATAAAAAAGGCAAAAAGAATAGTTATAAAGGTTGGAACATCGACACTGACATATCCTACAGGTAAAATGCACATAAAGCATATAGACGAGCTTGCAAGAACACTTTCTGACTTGCATAATAGCGGAAAGGATATTGTTTTGGTTTCATCGGGGGCTGTCGGTGCAGCAATGGGAAAAATGGGAATAAGCGAACGACCAAAGGAAACAAATATAAAGCAGGCACTTGCAGCAATAGGTCAGTGCGAGCTTATGTACCTTTATGATAAACTCTTTTCCGAATATCACAACACAGTTGCGCAGGTGCTTTTAACTAAAGACGACATATCTATTCCTGACAGAAAAACAAATACACAAAGCACATTTAATACCTTGTTGGATATGGGAATAATTCCTATTGTTAATGAAAACGACACAGTTTCCACAGAGGAGCTTGAAATAGGAGATAACGATAACTTATCGGCATTGGTGGCAGATCTTGTTGATGCTGATTTGTTGGTATTATTTTCCGATATAGATGGTCTTTACGATGCTGACCCACACACAAATCCTGATGCAAAAATCATACCGATTGTGGCAGATATCGATTCTGTCAGTGCATCAGCAGGTGGCGCAGGCACAAACCGAGGAACAGGTGGAATGATAACAAAGCTTGAGGCAGCAAGAAAAGTAACTGATGCAAATATTAATATGATTATAGCAAACGGAAATAATATTTCTGCACTCTATGATATTCTTGATGGTAATAAAATCGGAACTTTGTTTGTCTCAAAGAAAAATCAGCAGTACATAAAGGAGATGTCATAATGACACAGGAGCTTTTAAATAAAGGG
>JAFXBO010000189.1 GCA_017521775.1 Clostridia bacterium
ATATTGAAGAGCTTGATACAACTGATATTTATATTGAAAATGCTAAATCAATATTAAAATATAACAATATGGAAAATGCTCAGAAGATGTTTTCATTCCTTGATGACAAGAAAAATCTTCGTCATCTTATAGAGGATTCCAGTAATAACAAGGTAAATGTTAAAATTGGTTCTGAAATTGAAGCAGAGGAATTGAAAAACAGTAGTCTTGTAACGGTCAATTATTCAATTAATAACCGACCTGCAGGAAAGCTTGGTGTAATTGGTCCAAAAAGAATGGACTATGCAAAAGTTATTGCAAGCCTTGATTTTATATCAAGCCAGATTGACAGACTATTTTATCAAATGTATATAGGAGAAAGTGAGGAATAAACTTGGCTAAACAAGAAAAAAAACAAGAACAGGTAGAGGAAATTGAAACAGCAGAAGAAACTCTTGAAGAAACAGCTGAACAAAACGACTCCCCACCTGATGAAAAGGAAACCAAAATTGCAGAGCTTGAAGCACTTGTTTCCGAATGGGAAGACAAATATAAGCGCTTATATGCTGAATTTGATAATTACCAGAAAAGAACTGCTAAAGAAAAGGATGCCAGATATGCTGATGCAGTCATTGACACAGTATCTTCTTTCTTAGAAGTGAGTGATAACCTTGACAGAGCAGTTGCAATCGAGGTTTCATCGGATGAAGCTAAAAAAGTGTTAGAGGGTGTTGCTCTTGTTAAAAAGCAAATGACAGACACACTCACAAAGCTTAATGTAACTGAAATCAAAGCAGTTGGTGAAGAGTTTGACCCTAATATTCATAATGCAGTAATGCACATTGAGGATGAAAATGTAACAGACAACACTATTGTTGAAGAATTTTTAAAGGGCTACATATACAAGGAAGAACGAGTAGTCCGTCACAGTATGGTTAAAGTAGCAAATTAATATATTATAGGAGGAAATTTAAAAATGGGAAAAATTATTGGTATTGACTTAGGTACAACAAATTCATGTGTAGCAGTTATTGAGGGTGGTAACCCTGCAGTTATCGCTAATTCAGAGGGTGCAAGAACAACACCATCAGTTGTTGCTTTTCAAAAAAATGGTGAAAGAATTGTAGGACAGGTTGCCAAAAGACAGGCAGTTACAAACGCTGAGCGAACAATTATGTCAATCAAAAGACATATGGGTGAAAACTATTCAGTTCAAATTGATGACAAATCATTCACACCTCCTGAAATTTCTGCAATGATTTTATCAAAGCTTAAGCAGGATGCAGAAAGCTATCTTGGTGAAACAGTTTCACAAGCAGTTATCACAGTTCCTGCATATTTCAGTGACTCACAAAGACAAGCAACAAAGGACGCAGGTAAAATCGCAGGCTTAGAGGTTTTAAGAATTATCAACGAGCCAACTGCTGCAGCTTTAGCATATGGTATGAATGACAATGACCAAAAGGTTATGATTTATGACCTTGGTGGTGGTACATTCGATGTATCTATTCTTGAAATCGGTGACGGTGTTTTTGAGGTATTGTCAACAAACGGTGATACACGCCTTGGTGGAGATGACTTTGACGAAAGAATCATCAAATATCTTGTTGAAGAATTTAAAAAGGAAACAGGCGTTGATTTGACAAATGATAAGATGGCTATGCAGAGATTAAAGGAAGCTGCTGAAAAGTCAAAGATTGAACTTTCAGGAATGACCACATCAAATATCAATCTTCCATTTATCACTGCTGATGCAACTGGTCCTAAGCATCTTGATATAACTCTTACAAAGGCTAAGTTTGATGATTTGACTGCTGACTTAGTTCAAAAGACAATTACATGTATAAGAAATGCTATGAACGACGCAGGTCTTTCAAAGGGTGATGTTGATAAGGTCCTATTAGTTGGTGGTTCTTCAAGAATTCCTGCAGTTCAGGAAGCAGTTAAGAACGAAATGGGACAAGAGCCTCACAAGGGCATTAATCCTGACGAATGTGTTGCTATCGGTGCAGCTGTTCAGGCAGGTGTGTTAGGCGGAGATGTTAAAGATTTATTATTGCTTGATGTAACACCACTTTCACTTGGTATTGAAACAATGGGTGGAGTATTCACAAGACTTATCGAAAGAAATACAACAATCCCTACAAAGAAATCACAAATATTCTCAACTGCTGCTGACGGACAGACAAGTGTTGAAGTCCACGTTCTTCAAGGTGAGAGAGATATGGCTCAATATAATAAAACTCTTGGTCGTTTTAGTTTGACAGGTATTGCTCCTGCTCCAAGAGGTGTTCCTCAGATTGAAGTTTCATTTGATATTGATGCTAATGGTATTGTTAAAGTATCTGCTAAGGATATGGCAACAGGAAATGAACAAAAAATTACTATCACATCATCTTCAAATCTTAGCGACGAAGATATCGAAAAGGCTGTTAAAGAAGCTGAAAAATATGCTGAAGAAGACAAGAAGAGAAAAGAAGAGGTTGAAACAAGAAACAATGCAGAAAGTGCAGTTTCTCAGGCAGAAAGAACTCTTAACGAATTAGGTGATAAGGTTGATGCTAATGATAAAGCATCTATTCAGGCAGAGATTGACAAAGTCAAAGAAGCTTTAAAGGGTACTGATACTGAAGCTATTAAGACTGCAAGTGATAATCTTCAACAGGCATTCTACAAGGTTTCAGAAAAAATGTATCAACAGGCTAACCCACAGGGCGCTCAAGGTGGTCAGGGCTTTAATCCTGAAGACTTTGCTCAAGGTAATCAAGGTGCTGCTGGAAATAATGACAATGTTTATGAAGCTGACTACCGAGAAGTTGACAACGATAAATAATCGGCTAAAACTTAATAAGGGCGACAGATGTCGCCCTTTTTGACAGTAATTACTATATTGGGTAGGTGAGGAAATTGGCAGATAAAAGAGATTATTATGAGGTCTTGGGAATTTCAAGAGGAGCTTCTCAAGACGAAATAAAGAAAGCATATAGAAAAGAAGCAAAAAAATATCATCCCGACCTTCATCCCGGAGACAAAGAATCGGAAATGAAATTCAAGGAAGTAAATGAAGCTTATGAAGTTCTTTCCGACAGCGAAAAAAAATCACGCTATGACCAATTCGGACACGCAGGTGTTGACCCTAACTTTGGTGCAGGTCAAGGCAGTGGATTTGGTGGTTTCGGTGGCTTTGACGATTTTGGAGATATTTTCTCAAACATATTTGGTGGAGGATTTGGTGGTTTCGGTGGCTCATCAAGAAGAAATGGTCCAACAAGAGGTGCAGATATTCGTCAGGTAATTGATATTACATTTGAAGAAGCTGCTTTTGGTTGCAAGAAAAATATTTCAATAAATAAGCAGGAAAACTGCTCAACCTGTTCAGGAAGTGGTGCAAAACCTGGTACATCCCCTATTACCTGTAAACGATGTGGTGGTCAAGGTCAGGTTAAAACTCAAACAAGAACTCCTTTGGGTTATATGACTAATATAACAGCATGTCCTGATTGCAGAGGCGAAGGAAAAATCATTATGGATCCTTGTAAGGATTGTAAGGGTACAGGTAAGGTAAGAAAGCAAAAGACAATAGAAATAAATATCCCTCAGGGAATTAATCACGGCCAAACCATACAGATAAGTGGTCAGGGTGAACCTGGTACAAAGGGTGGTCCATCAGGAGATTTGCTTGTAACAATAAGATTAAAACCACACTCAATTTTCAGACGAGAAGATTTTGATGTGTTTATTGATATCCCTATAACATTTGTGCAGGCTGCTTTAGGTTCAACTATAAGAGTTCCTACTCTTGACGGAATAGTTGAATATGACATACCTGAGGGAACTCAGACAGGAACAGTGTTTAAGTTAAGAAACAAGGGTGTTCCGTACATCAAAGGCAAAAATCGTGGTGACCAATATGTAACAGTTGAGGTTGAAGTTCCAAAAAATATTAACAGCAAGCAAAAATCTATCTTAAAAGAATTTGAACAGGCTTCTTCTGAAAAGGATTATAAAAAACAACGCTCTTGGTTTGACAAAATGAAAGATTTTATTAAATAGCAAAAAGGTAGTGCGACATTATTGTCACACTACCTTTTATCTTCTAATAATATATTATTAGAATTTAAAATGAGGAATGGTATGATGAATGAATATATAACATTAAATGATATCCTACCAGGAGAAAAAGCCAAAATCAAGGAAATAAACATTGAAGGACCAATGCACAGACGACTTTTGGATATAGGCTTAATTAATAACACTATAACTGAGTGTGTCGGCAAAAGTCCGATGGGTGATCCAAAAGCCTATCTCATAAGGGGTGCAGTTATAGCAATTCGCTCAGACGACAGCAAAATGATAATGGTGGATAAAATCAGTTAAATATTCTCTTTATAAACACATCCTCCGATTTTTTTAAGCTTACCCAAAAAATCCTCATATCCTCTTTCAATGTGGTCTATCCCACTTACCTCAGTATCACCTTTAGCAATCATTCCTGCCAACACAAGCGCTGCCCCTCCTCGCAAATCAAATGCATTGACCTTTGTACCTGTCAGGCAGCGTCCTCCTTCAATAACTGATGTTCTTCCGTCTATTTTTATATTTGCTCCCATACGGTTCAATTCCCCAATATGCAAAAATCTGTTTTCAAATACCGTTTCAACAATTATCCCAGTACCACAAATACTGCTTAATAAAACTGTAAATGGAGCCTGCATATCAGTCGGAAATCCAGGGAACGGCAAGGTTTTGACATCAGACATTTTTAATTCTCTGCTTGCATCTATTTCAAGACAGTTTTCCCCTATCTCCAAAAAATTTACACCCATTTCTG
>JAFXBO010000190.1 GCA_017521775.1 Clostridia bacterium
AACTATACCCACCAAATAAAAAAATGGCGCACCTGAAGAGATTCGAACTCCTGGCCCACTGCTTAGAAGGCAGTTGCTCTATCCAACTGAGCTACAGGTGCGTGTTGGAGCGGGTGATGGGAATCGAACCCACACGACCAGCTTGGAAGGCTGGGATTCTACCATTGAACTACACCCGCATACTAAAATCTATCGCAGTCTCATCAACTGACCTTGACTATTATAGCAAATCAGAACAGGTTTGTCAATACTTTTTTGTAATTTTTTCAAAAAGTTTTTTATTTACATTATATCGTAAATTTCTATATGTTGACAAAAAAGGAATAATCATATATAATTTAGTTATTCAATTTCGGAAAGGAAATATATAAATGTCAGAATTTCAAAGAAGTGAAATGCTTCTTGGTACAAATGCAATGGAAAAACTTAAATCTTCATCTGTTGCGATATTTGGAATCGGTGGTGTTGGCTCATATGTTTGTGAGGCATTAGCACGATGTTCTGTTGGTAATATGACATTGATTGATAATGATAAGGTTTCCCAATCAAACATTAACAGACAGCTTATTGCTCTTCATTCAACCATTGGAAAATATAAAACAGAGGTTATGGGCGAAAGAATTAAAGACATCAATCCAAATACTAATGTGAACATTTTAAATATGTTTTATACACCAGAAAATGCGCACGAAATTGACTTATCAGAATTTGATTATGTTATTGATGCTATTGATACTGTATCATCAAAGCTTCACATAATTGAACTATGCAAAAAAAACAATGTCAAAATAATAAGTTCAATGGGAACCGGTAATAAACTCAACCCTTCCCTATTTACTATATCCGATATTTCAAAAACTCATACATGCCCCTTGGCAAGAGTTATGAGAAAAGAACTAAAAGAAAGAGGAATTAGTTCACTAAAAGTTCTCTGGTCATCAGAAAAACCAATTGTGCCACTATTTTCTGATAATACTTCAAATAAAAGACAAACTCCCGGAAGTGTTTCATTTGTCCCATCAGTTGCAGGACTAATGATTGCGGGAGAGGTTATAAAAGATATTATTAACGAATGAAAGGAATATTAAAATGAAAAATCTTATCGTCGGACAATCAGGGGGACCAACCTCTGTTATTAACTCATCCCTTGCGGGCGTAATTAAAAAGGCATTGGAATCAGAGAAAATTGATAAGGTCTATGGAATGATTAATGGAATTGAAGGATTTATGAATGAAAACATCATTTCCTTAGAAAAGTTTAATGATGAAAACACTCTAAAGCTTTTAAGACAAACACCTTCATCATATCTTGGATCATGCAGAAAGAAATTGCCAGAGGATGATGAAGAATTTTATGAAAAATTATTCTCATTATTCAAAAAATATGATATTGGTTATTTCCTATATATTGGTGGCAATGATTCAATGGATACTGTCAAAAAGGTGTCTGCATACGCCAAGAAGATAGGATATGATATAATCGTCGCAGGAATACCAAAAACAATAGATAATGACCTGGCTTTAACAGACCACACTCCTGGTTTTGGCTCTGCAGCAAAATTTATTGCAAACTCAATCAGACAGCTTACAATGGATGCGAAAGCTTACAAAATGAAATCAATCGTTATAGTTGAAACAATGGGAAGAAATGCAGGTTGGTTAACTGCTGCTGCTGCACTGGCTAACTCCAAAAAAGTTCATTCTGTTGACATCATCCTTTTACCTGAGGTTGTTTTTGATTTAGATAAATTTATCGAAAAAGTTAAAGATGTGATGAGCAAAAAGGATTTTACAGTTATTGCAGTATCTGAGGGTATAAAGGATAAAGACGGAAAATACATAAGCGAAATCACATCAACATTGAAGAATGATGGTTTTAATCATGCAAATCTTGGTGGTGCAGGAAAAATTATTGAAAACCTTTTGAAACAGCATTTGACTTTTAAATCAAGAACTATTGAATTCAGCACTCTTCAAAGATGCTTTGCACAGGGTATATCTCTTTGTGATTACGAGGAAGCTTTTAGGGCAGGCTATGAGGGCACTTCCCACGCTCTTTCAGGAAATACAGGTTTTATGGCAGGGTTTGCAAGAACATCTGAAAATCCATACAAATGCGAAGTTAAATTCTATGATGTAGATGTTATCGCAAATGTAGAAAAGAAAATTCCTGACGATATGATATCAGAAGATAAAATGTATGTAACACAAAAGTTTATTGACTATGCAAAGCCATTAATTAATGGCGAGCCTGATTTAATCTATAATGATGGATTAATTGATTTTGAAATACTTTAATAAAAAGCGGCATTGCCGCTTTTTATTATTTCTTTATTCTTTTTTCCAACTCGCAGCTTTTAAACTCTGCAACCTTATAAAGCTCCTGCTCAATTCTTAATAGCTGATTATATTTTGCAACCCTGTCTGTTCTTGATGGTGCTCCTGTTTTAATCTGACCTACATTTAATGCTACTGCAAGATCAGCTATTGTTGTGTCCTCTGTTTCTCCGCTTCTATGTGACATAATTGCAGAATATCCTGCTCTTTTAGCCATTTCAACTGCATCAAGTGCCTCGGTTAATGTTCCGATTTGGTTAACCTTGACCAATATTGAATTTGCAATCTCATTATCAATTCCTCTTTTTAATCTTTCGGGATTTGTAACAAACAAATCATCACCAACCAACTGAACTCTTTGTCCAAGTCTTTGAGTTAATTCCTTCCATCCTTCCCAGTCATCCTCTGCAAGGCCATCTTCGATAGAAATTATAGGATATTTGTCGATAAGACTTTGCCAATAATCAATCATTTCACTTTTTGTTCGTACAATTCCCGATTTTTGTGCTTTATATGTTCCGTCTGATTGTAACCACTCACTTGTTGCAGCATCAATTGCAATCATAAAATCCTTTCTGAGAGTAAACCCTGCTTTTTCAATTGCCTCACAAATTATTTCAATTGCTTTTTCATCAGTCGGAAGATTTGGTGCAAAGCCACCCTCATCACCAACAGATGTTGTATTTCCTAAATCCTTTAATATTTTTTTCAATGTATGAAAAACTCTTACACACTGCTCCAAACCATCCTTAAAGCACTTTGCACCTACGGGCATTATCATAAATTCCTGTATATCAACATTATTGTCTGCATGTGCGCCACCATTCAAAATATTCATCATAGGAACAGGCAATGTATGTGCATTCGTTCCACCTACATATCTGTAAAGTGGCAATCCTAAATACTCACTTGCCGCCTTTGCAACAGCAAGAGAAACACCTAAAATTGCATTTGCACCAAGATTTTCCTTATTAGGACTCCCATCAAATGCACATAATTTTTTATCAATCGCCCTCTGATCTAATACATTCATTCCGATTATGCAATCAGCAATTTTAGTATTCACATTTTCAACTGCTCTCTTAACGCCTTTACCCATATAGCGTTCATTGTCACCATCTCTTAATTCAACAGCTTCAAAAACACCTGTTGATGCACCTGATGGAACAATGGCTCTTCCAAAGCAATCATCCGTATAAACCTCAACCTCTACTGTCGGATTTCCTCTTGAATCAAGAACCTCTCTTGCAAAAATATCCGTTATTTCAATATATTGTTTCATAACATCTCCTCCTTTTTATTAATTTATCTCAAATAAGGAAAAGTTATACACAAAAATACAGGGGATTCCCCTGTATTTTAATTATCTTGTTTTAATAAAAAGTACGCAATTGAATTAGCAGCATTAGTCACATCACTCATCAATCCTGAAAATAGCTTTGCAACTGTATCATCAAGTTTTTCTCCTAAAATATATCCTGTGAATTTGACTAACAGTTGTTTGTCGTCAACTCCACTACCCTTTTTCGAGTATTTATTATATTTTTTCAAAACACCATCTAACAGGTCTTGAAATTTATATATTTTATATCTGTCAACACCAAAAATATCTGCCGCACTTTCAATCCCATTAATTATTTTTTGCGAATACATTTGCCTTACACTATGATAATCTGAAACATTAAAAGCGAACAAATTTCCCTCAACTCTTCCAAATTCTCTTAGGCAATCAATATACCCTGCTCTAATCATTTTTTCAATATTCTCAGGCTTAAAATCAAGCATACCAACTATCTTCTCACTTGATTTTATATTAATTATATTCACTCCTTTAGGAGCAAGACCTTTTGTTATACCTACTCCCCCGACATCAACTGCAATAATATCCTTAATCCCCTTTGATACAAGCATATCTGCAGGAATATTATTTGCAATCCCTCCGTCAATATATTCCTTATCGCCAATAACTGTCCTTTTTAAGCCAGGCAATGATGCACTTGCCATTAGATAATCAACTAACTGCCCATCTGGAATTTCATCCAAGAACAATGAAATTTCTTCCCTTTGTCCTAAATCATATGTCACAAGCCCAAAATCAATGCTAGAATTTCTTATTTTACTCTCATCAACTGTTCTCTCTATTAATTCACGAAATGGTTTGGTTTCCAAACCATTATTCCGATATATATCCGAAATCAAATGAGATAGGTTTTTTATATCTAATAAGTTATCACCTATACTTTCATCAGGCAATTCAATAATACTGTCTTTATCTATATTAAGCCATATATCTTCTGCAACCTTAAAATCTCCCTGAGCAAAGAGTGCTCCATTTACAGAGCCAATAGAGCATCCTGTAACAGCACAAACATTAATATTCATATCACACAGAGCTTTCCACACTCCAAGATGATATGCTCCCTTTGTTCCTCCTCCACCCAATGCCAAACCGTAGCTATTCATATAAAAACACCTCCGATTTATCTAATATATCACAATATATGAAAAATAAACATCAGATATTATTTGCTAAAGACAATGCCTCATCAATATTCTTGGCAAAACAAACATCTCCGACCTCATCATAAAATCCTGATTTTTTCATAACCTGCATTGGTTGATTATTTACATGAGAGAAAATCACAGTTATATCTTTTTCTCTGCATTTGTTATACACTTCTTTTAAAGCATCAAGTGCTGAAACATCAAGAGATGGGATATTTCTCATTCTTAAAATTACATTTTTGGTTCCCTCTTTAACTCTAAGCGATGAGATTATGTCAGATGTAGCAAAGAACATTGGTCCGTCAAACTCAAATACCTGAGTGTTTTCTGGGATTGTCTTTAATCTGTTATCATTTTCCTCATCAATCCATGTTCTTATACGAGTCACATCAGACATTCTCTTAATGAACAAGAATGCAGTTACAATCATACCAAATTCAATAGCCACAACAAGGTCAAAAACAACTGTCAAAATAAAAGTAAGTACAAGTACAATAATATCACTCTTAGGTGCTGTTTTGCATATTTTAACAAATTCTCTCCACTCACACATATTATATGCAACCATAAACAGTATTGCAGCAATAATCGGCATAGGAATTAAAGCAGCATATGGCATAAGGATTACTAATACCAACAATAAAACAACTGCATGTACAATTCCTGCAATCGGTGTGCGTCCTCCATTTTTTACATTGGCCGCAGTTCTTGCAATTGCTCCTGTTGCAGGTATTCCACCAAACAGTCCTGAGAATATGTTTCCTGCACCTTGTGCAATTAATTCTGTGTTTGAATTATGCTTGTCATTTATCATTCCATCAGATACAACACAAGATAAAAGCGATTCAATTGCTGCTAAGATAGCTATTGTAAATGCACTTGGTAAAAGTTCTTTTATAGTAACAAATTCAACGTTAGGAACAGAAAAAGATGGTGCTGCACCTGATATTTGATATAAATCTCCAATAGTGTTAACAGGTATATCAAATAGCTTTACAACAATAACACCCACAATAACTGCTATTAAAGAACCAGGTATTTTTTTGCTGATTTTAGGCCAAATGATAAGAATTAAAAGACCGATTAATCCAACAAAAACAGTAGAGAAATTGATTGTAGAAATTGAGTTTGCAACTGCAGAAAGTTTTTCCATTGTTTCAACAGCATGAGTTCCCTCTTTAAATGTCAATCCCATAAAATCTTTAAGCTGTCCTATAACAATGGTAAGCGCAATACCTGAAGTAAAACCTGTTGTAATTGTATGTGGTATGTATTTAATCAGTGAGCCAAATTTCAAAACACCCATTATTATAAGCATTATTCCTGCCATAATTGTTGCAATAACAAGCCCTTGTGTTCCAAACTGAGCAACAATACCTGCAACAATAGTTGCAAATGCTGCTGTAGGACCTGATATATTTACATTACTTCCACCTAAAAAGGAAATTATAAAACCTGCTACAATTGCAGTATACAATCCCTTTTCAGGCGCAACTCCTGATGCAATTGCAAGCGCAATTGAGAGTGGCAACGCTATTATTGCAACAATAATTCCCGCAATCAAATCCGAAGACAATTTCTTCAGATTATAATCCTTTAAACTACTAAATATCTTTGGTTCAAAAATTTTCGTAATAATATGCAGTCTTAAACTGCGCTGACCTTCCTTCATATTATTTTATATCTACTCTAATTATATCATAAATAGAAAAAAATAGCAATCCCTTTGCAGTGGGATTGCTATTTAAATTTAGTCATCTATACTATTATCAGTTGCTTTTGCAAAAATTTCCATAACTTCTTGTGAAGGAGCTTTATCCAAAAACGTTGCTACAACTGCTGCAAAACCACCCAGAACAAATCCCGGAATAATTTCATAAACACCAGTAATTGCAGTAAGTGTTGAGCCTGCTACAGGAAGCCACAACCAAAGCATATCAACAAGTGCTCCAACAACAATACCTACAACTGCTCCCTTATATGTAAATCTCTTCCAGAACAACGAGAATAGAACTACAGGGCCGAATGCTGCACCAAAGATACCCCAAGCATTGGATACAAGATCCATAATAGCCTGTGCTGCTTCGCCTTTACTACTTGCAATGAAGTAGGCAATCATAGCAATAACCATAACGATAATACGGCTTACCCACATCATTTCCTTGTTAGAGGCATTTTTTCGGATAATCGGTTTGTATAAATCACTCGCAAATGAGGATGCTGCTACAAGAAGTTGTGAATCTGCAGTAGACATAGATGCAGCAATAATTGCAGCAAGTAAAAGTCCTGCAATAAACGCCGGGAATACATCTTTTGCCAATTCAACAAAAATGAGTGATTGTTTTCCTTCTGAGAGTAAAACAGCAGAAAGGTCAACACCGTTGGAATATACAAACATTCTTCCCAGATATGCAATCATAATTGCAGCTCCAAGGGAAAGTATAACCCATATAATTGCAACTGTTGCAGATTTTTTTACCATAGAAGGTTTTTCGATTGCCATAAATCTTACGATAATATGTGGCATACCGAAATATCCAAGTCCCCAGCCGAGACCTGATAAAATATCCTGCCAGCTTGCATTAAAAAAGCTTGCAACAAACTTAAATTCTTCTCCATTTGGACCAATATATGTAGTTGCAAGTGCAGCAGGTTCAAGTTCTCTTGTAAATCCTACAACAATTGGAACAATCAAAAGTGCAGCAAGCATCAAAAGTCCCTGAAAAAAGTCCGTCCAGCAAACAGCATTAAACCCACCAAGAAATGTGTAAATAATAACAATTGCTGCAAAAATCAACATTGCACGCGAAGGATTTAATGAAGGCACCAATGTTGTAAACACATCTGCCCCTGCAACAAATGCAGATGCAACATAAATGGTAAAGCAAACTAAAAATACAACTGCACATATAATACTTACAAGATGGCTTTTAGATGCAAATCTATTGGAAAGATACTGAGGAAGTGTAATTGCATCACCTGAAGCTTTAGAAAACTTACGAAGTCTTTTTGCAACCAAAATCCAGTTTGCAGCTGTTCCTATTGCAAGACCTATACCAATCCAAGCCTGACCAAAACCAAACGCGAGAATACTGCCGGGAAGTCCCATAAGGAGCCACGCACTCATATCGGATGCCTGCGCACTCATTGCAGTTACCCATGGACCCATCGCGCGTCCACCAAGAAAATAATCTTTTTCGTTAGCCGCTTTGGACTTTAGAAAAAAGATTACACCGATAGCTATCATAGCTATAAAATAAAGTACAAATGCTAAAATATCCATAATCAAAATCTTCCTTTCTTTTTTGTACCTACATATTATAACATACTTTTTACAAGAACGCAATACAGAATAAAGTACAGAATACATTCTGTACTTTATAGAATAAATTATTTATTTTTTGCGATAATGACAACATTTTTAGACTATACGTATTTTAGAACATTTTATAGTCACTAAATTATAATACAAATTATGTACGAAATTTCGACAAAAACAAA
>JAFXBO010000191.1 GCA_017521775.1 Clostridia bacterium
ATATCATAAGACCTTTCTCCTCTGTTTGTCTGCTCAACTACCATTGGTACTAAACTCATTATCAATCAATCCTTTCTTTGTTATCAAGGAGCGAAAAATTATTTGATTTTAGCCTTATTAACAAGCATATCGATTGTCTTCGAGAATTTTACTTCTTTTGCAATTTCTTCCTTGTCTTCAGGGCGTAAAACCTCTTTCAATTTTTCAACTTCCATATTATAAATCTTGCTCATTTCCAAAATCTTATCTTCCAACTCTTCATCAGTAACATCGATGCCTTCTTTGTTCATAATAGCCTCGATTACAAGAGTTACCTTACATTGTTTTTGAGCTTGTTCCTTAAAGCTTTCTCTCATAGCTTCGATATTTGAGCCTGTGTATTGAAGATACATATCAATGCTCATTCCCTGATATTGCAAGCGTTGCGCAAAATCATTTATCATTCTGTCGATTGTTGATTCAATCATAGCATCAGGAATATCAACCTCACAAGCATCACAAGCAGCATCAATTACAGCATTTTCAGTTTCCTGCTTTGTTTTCTTTTCAGCTTGTTCTTCTAACTTTTTCTTAACGCTGTCCTTATACTCAGCAAATGTTTCAAATTCACTTACCTCTGATGCAAAATCATCGTCCAATTCTGGAAGCTCTCTTACCTTGATTTCGTGAACTGTTACCTTGAACAATGCAGGCTTTCCTTTTAGGTTTTCAGCGTGATATTCTTCTGGGAATGTTACATTAACATCGATTTCTTCATCGATCTTTGCTCCGATAATTTGCTCTTCAAAGCCAGGAATAAATGTATTTGAACCAATTTCTAATTCATAGTTCTCACCTTTTCCGCCTTCAAAAGCAACTCCATCACAGAATCCTTCAAAATCGATAATTGTGATATCTCCATTTTCAACTGCTCTGTCATCAACACTGATCATTCTTGCATTTCTGCCTCTTGCAACCTCAATTTCCTTATCAACATCTTCGTCTGATACATTATTCTCAATTTTTTCCACTTTTATACCTTTATAGGTTCCCAAAGTAACCTCAGGCTTTGTTGTAACAAGTGCAGTGAACACAACAGGTTCTCCTGCCTTGATTTCTTCAACATCAATTTCAGGCTTTGCAACAACGTCAAGACCTGACTCTTTTACAGCCTCATCATATGCATCCGGCAATACATAGTTAATTGCATCATCATAGAATACTGCTTCGGTATAATACTTTTCAACAATTGCTCTTGTCACTTTACCCTTTCTGAAACCAGGGATATTAAACTTTGACTTATTCTTATTATATGAGTTGTTTATACCCTCTTCAAACTTTTCTCTTGAAACTTCAAATGTAAGTTTTACGAGATTTTTTTCTACCTGTTCTGATTTTACAGCCATTTTAAAAGCCTCCTAAGTAAATAAAATATTACATAATGACAGAATATGCCATTATTACATCATATCATATTATAACATATTTTTTAAAAAATTCAATTAATTTTTTGTAAATTTTAATTTTTTATACTAATCGCACAATTTAGTGGGTATAAATTCACGATAATCGCACGAAACAAGCATATATTTTACACCTTCGTGTTCTCCTTCGACAATATTCTGCCTTAAAGCATTATGGAGATGACCATATAAACATAAATCAATTCCATTTTCCTTAAGAATTTTTGAAAATCCTGTCTCAGCTAAATCGGTATTAATCGGCGGGAAATGAAAAAACACAATTATCCTTTCAGGATTATATCTTTTTGCATCGTTTATTGAAAGCACCAATCTGCCAATCTCTCTTTCATAGATTTTCCTATCGTCTTCGCTTGCCTCCCCATTTCCAAGATAGCTCCAGCCTCTTGTCCCACAAATTGCAATGTTTTTATACATTATTGCATTATTCTGCATAAATTCAATGCTTTCAAATTTGTTTTCTGCCAAAAATTTATTAAGCTTAGACATTGTGGTCCACCAGTAATCGTGGTTTCCTATTGATATTATTTTTTTACCAGGAAGACTATCAATAAAAGCAAAGTCAGGTATGCTTTCATCAAGATACATTGCCCATGATATATCTCCAGGAATCACAACTGTGTCATCATCATTAACAATACTTCTCCAGTTTTTTTCAAGCCTTTCGACATAATTTGCCCACTTACTGCCGAATATGTCCATTGGTTTATCAACACCAATCGGTAGATGCAAATCAGAAATTGCATAAAGCGCCATCACACACCTCCCCAAACATTAATAATTTCTTTTGCTTTTTTCAAAATATCTTCATCATAATTTATCCAGTTAATTCTATCATCTTTTCTAAACCAGGTCATTTGCCTTTTTGCATAATGCCTTGTTCCCATTTTAATATTACAGATTGCCTCGTCAAGAGATACTTTTCCCTCTAAATATTCAATAATTTCCTTATATCCTATTCCCTTCATTGAAAGCATTGCATCTGCATATCCATTATCATACAGAGCCTTGACCTCTTCTAAAAGCCCCTGCTCCATCATAATGTCAACTCTTTTTTCAATTCTTTCATAAAGCTTTTGCATATCCCAACGAATTGCCATCATACAAGGATTGTATCTTGATATTTTCTTTTTTGTATTCTCTTGATGCAAGGAAATCGGAACTCCTGTCATTTTGTAAAATTCTATTGCCCTGATTATTCTTCTTTTATTATTTTTGTGTATTCTCTCTGCTGAAACCTCATCAAAGCTTTTTAGCATATCAACAAGATAGTCAATTCCTTTTTCTCTTTCAATTTCCTCGAGCTCTGCTCTTACCTTCGGGTCTCCATCATCTTCCCTGAAATCGACATCATTAATTAATGAGTTTATATATAGTCCTGTTCCTCCGACTGCCACAGGCACTTTGCCTCTTTCATTAATATCCTCTGTTATCTTATGTGCCTCTCTTACAAACTCAGCAACAGAAAATAATTGGCTTGGCTCAATTATATCAATCATATGGTGAACAATCCCATCACGTTCTGCCATATCAGGCTTAGCTGTACCTATATTCATATATTTATAAATCTGCATACTGTCACAAGAAATTATTTCTGTATCATAAAGCTTTGCAAGTTCAATCGACAATGCAGTTTTTCCTGATGCAGTCGGTCCTCCGATAACAATAATAGGTATTTTATTCATTTACAAAACCCTCTTAAATTCCTTTTCTATCTCTTTTTGCGACATTGAAACAATAATCGGTCTGCCATGAGGACAGGTGTTTATGTTTTCTAAACTCAAAACATTTTTTACTAACTCTTTCTGTTCATTTTCCGAAAGTCTGTGATTAGCCTTTATAGCAGCTTTGCATGCAATTGTGTATAAAAGTCTTTGTCTTTTATCCGAAATAACTTCCCTCTTATTTTCATCAAGCTGTGAAATTATTTCAATGAATAGATTTTCAATATCCTCTGTCTGTGATGCAGGAACTGCTCTTATTATCACACTATTATCGTCAAATTCTTCTGCTTCAAAACCCAATGAAGAAATAAAATCTGTATTTTCTTTAAATGTTGATAATTCTTTAGCCGTTAAATTTGCAATCACAGGAACAACCATCGGTTGAGAATATGCTTTGGTATTTTCTATTTCCTTTATTAATTCTTCATATTTTAATCTTTCGTGTGCTGCATGCTGGTCAATTATCATCATCTTGTCGTCTTGTTCTATTATGATATATGTGTCAAAAACTTGTCCGATGAGTTTGAAATCAACATTTTTTTCTTCCTTTATAACAGGCTTTTCTTCGGTTTTCTCCTCAACCTTTTTGACTTCTTCTATTACAGGATTATAGACCTTTATAGGTTCTTCTTTTTTCTCAAATGTTCTTTCAAAGAACTGAGGTTTACACACTTTAGGAATAGGTTCTGTTTTTGTCCTGTCTATTGATGGTGGAATTACTTTCTCAACCACAATATCATTTTTGATTTCTATTTGTTCCTTGACCGTTGACACAACATCACGCTCAAAGGTC
>JAFXBO010000192.1 GCA_017521775.1 Clostridia bacterium
ATTTTATCAAAAAAACCTTCAAACCTTTGGCAAAGTCTTTCAGGAGTTTCATTCGTTACTATCGCATTGGAAATTCCCATTCTCTCAATATTTTCTGCAAGAATTTGAGCTCTTTTAGGAATTATTTCATTAGCAACCAACAATCCGTCTTTTGAAAGCTTTATACCTGCCTGAGTGGCTTTACCACCAGGGGCTGCACACAAATCAAGAACAAAATCATCAGGTTCAATTGAAAGTGCTTCAACACTTGACATTGCAGATGGCTCCTGAAAATAGCAGAGTCCTGACAAATGATATGGGTGATTTCCCGATATTATATCTTTAGTACAATAATATCCATCATCACACCATGCCACCTGCTCACATCCGGCTAATATATTACGAAATAATTCTTCAACATTCTTTTTACGCTTATTAAGTCTTATTCCAACATAACTTTCATTCTGAGAAAAAGACTCTAAAAAAGAATCATATTCATCTTTTAGCATCTCTTTCATTCTGTTTTCAAACTCATAGGGTAAATTCATTTTCTTTTTCCTTACATTATAGGAGAGAATAGTCTTAGAATTCCATCTAACATATAACTTATTGGATGTTCTTTTTTTCTCTTTTTGTATGCTTCCTCAGACATCTTCTCACAGCCTATCATATCATTTAAAAATATTTCTTTGTTTTTCTTTGCAAATTCATTGTCATAAACAAATGCATTCAATTCAAAGTGAAGCTCAAAGCTTCTTTTGTCAATATTTGTAGTTCCGATTGTCGCAACATCATCGTCACACACAATGGTTTTTGAATGAATAAAACCAGGATAACAATATACCTCAACACCTGCTCCAATTAAATCACCCACAAATGACATTGTGGTATGATAAACATACTTTTTATCAGGTATCCCAGGTATCATTACCTTTACATCAACTCCTGACTGGGCTGCCATCTTTATTGCACTCATAAATGTTACATCAGGAACGAAATATGGTGTCTGTATGTAGATATATTTTTTTGCTGCATTTATCATTTTTAACATTCCGAATTTGATTTCTTCTTCATCAGATTCAGGTCCACTTGCAACAATCTGAACAGGAAGCTTCTTTCCCACATCGCTTTTATATGAGAAAAAGTCCTTCATTCGTTTTGTTATATCCTCTCCTGATGAAAATTCCCAGTCAAAACTGAAATATTTTTGAACCTGAAAAACTGCCTCTCCCACAAGTCGTATATGAGTATCTCTCCATGGTGATGGCTTTCCATATCCCATATATTCCATTCCGATATTTATACCACCAAGATATGCTATTTTTCCGTCGATAACTATAATTTTTCTGTGATTTCTATGATTTATTTTTGATATTGAAAACAGCTTGACAGGAAAGAATTCGGCAACATACGCATTCGGAGTGTTTTTAAGCTTTTTAAATAATTTGGAATTAGTTAAAAGAGAGCCAAGCCCATCATACAACAAACGAACCTCAACACCTTCATTTGCTTTTTTTATCAAAGCATTAATAATCTCATTTCCAATCTCATCATCACGGATGATAAAGTATAAAATGTTTATATTCTTTTTTGCGTTTTCGATATCCTTCAATACCGACTTATACTTTTCCTTTGCATCAGTAAATATTTCAATATCATTATCATCAGTATATGGACTTTTAGCACTTGCTGACAGATATTTAATCATTGTTTTATACTTGTCATCAGACGAAATTATCTGCTGGTCAGAAAGTTGCTTTCTTAACTTTATATCTGTTTTTGCTGCCATTTCAAGCTTTGTCATATATTTCTTTTTTGTATGTCTTTTTAATCCAATCCCAAAAATCAGATAGAAAACCAATCCAATACCCGGAAAGGCTATAAAACACAAAACCCATGCAATAGAAACAACAGGGTCTCTGCGTTGAAAACATACCACAAAAATAATTGATAATAAACTAATCAGGTAAAGAATATTCATTACCAAAACAATACACCTCTTTTTTATCTTAGGTAAGGTCAAAAACAAAAAAATATTTGACTTTTTACTGATTTTATTATATCATATAAAAGAAAAAAAGACAATACTAAAAGTTTTACTACACTATAAATTTTTACTATGTGTATTTAAGCTTAGAACGGAGTGTTGAATTGAAAAAATATTATGCAGTCAGAAAGGGT
The DNA here is from genome assembly GCA_017521775.1 of Clostridia bacterium. GTDB lineage: Bacteria > Bacillota > Clostridia > UBA1381 > UBA1381 > RGIG1988. The sequence continues at coordinate 2,161 of JAFXBO010000192.1, forward strand.
AAAAAAACAGGAATTTTCAATAACTGGGAAGAGTGCAAGGAACAGATTATGGGATTTTCCAATGCAGAATTCAAAGGATTTATGACTCTTCTGGATGCTGAGGATTATATGAACTCATCATCAAAAACCAAGATTTCTTCAAGCGACGCAGTTGCATATGTTGACGGAAGTTACTCAAATGACCTTAAAATGTTTTCCTATGGAGCAATTATTTTTTATAACAATGAAATCAAAGAATTTTCAAAGGCATTCTCTGACCCCGAACTTATTGATATGAGAAATGTGGCAGGTGAAATTAAGGGTAGCGAATTTGTTATGCAATATTGTATTGATAACAACATAAAAAGTGTTGATATATACTATGATTACGAAGGCATTGAAAAATGGTGCAGTGGCGAGTGGAAAGCTAACAAAACAGGTACCATTGCCTATAAAAACTTTTATTCTTCAATTTCTGATAGGCTTAGTGTTAATTTTATTAAAGTTAAAGGCCACTCAGGTGATGAATATAATGATTTAGCTGATACATTGGCAAAATCTGCACTAAACATTTAACAAGAGGTGAATATTTTGAATTTATTATTTGTATGCACAGGAAACACCTGTAGGAGTCCTATGGCTGCTGCTATTATGGATAAACTATGTGAGGAAAATAATCTTGATGTAAGAATCGAATCAGCAGGAATGTTCGCAACTGACGGGGAAAAAGCTTCTCCTGAAGCAGTTGAGGCTATAAAAAAGTATGATGTTGATTTATCGGACCATCTTTCTCAGCAGATTACTCCTGAACTTATTGAAAAAAGCGATATGATAATAACAATGACAGAAGCACATAAAATGGTTTTACAGGATATGGCAAAAGAAAAAACCTGTACTCTTTGTGAGGTTGCAGATATGAGTGGTGATATTGAGGACCCATTTGGAGGAGATGTTGACGACTATATTGAGGTCGCAGATAAACTATATATTGCACTCACTCAATTATGCAACAAACTCGAAGAAATTCAAAAAAATCAAGAAGAGCAGGAAACGCTATGATTACCTTTCATGATATAAACAAAAACGATGCAAAAGAGC
>JAFXBO010000021.1 GCA_017521775.1 Clostridia bacterium
ACAATTATTCTATCTTTTAATATATTAGCTAATATAATCGCACCCGTATATGCCGAACCAACAGTTTTGGAGGGAACACAGACCGTTCAACAACAAAATTCACCTGCACCTCATGCCAAGGCAGCAATTTTAGTTGATATGAAATCGGGAAAAGTGCTTTATAACAAGAATGAAAATGACAAGATGTACCCTGCATCTATCACAAAGATAATGACTGCAATTCTGACATTGGAAAGTGGAATTGATTTTGGCGAAACTGTGATTGCACCAAAGGAAGCAATAGAACCAATTACAAACAAGCATTCTCATATGGGTATCCTTGTGGGAGAGGAACTTACAATAGAAAATCTTATATACGGAATGATGGTTTATTCTGCAAATGATGCAGCAAATGTTTTAGCAGTAAGAGTGGGAGGCTCACTTGAGGGCTTTGTTAATATGATGAACGAAAAGGCTATAGCACTTGGTGCTGTAAACACACATTTTGCAAATGCCCATGGTTTCCATGACGATAATCATTACACAACTGCTTATGATATATCTTTGATAGCAAGATACGCTATGCAGAATGAAACATTCAGAGAGATTGTTAAAACAGATATGTATACAATGGAGCCAACCAATAAATACGATGAAACAAGATATTTGTCAAGCACAAACCACTTGATAAGCAGACGAAGACAGGCAGGATATTATTATAACAAAGCAATAGGAATTAAAACCGGATATACTGATGAATCAGGATATTGCCTTGCCTCAGCAGCAGTAAGCGGGGAAACTGAGCTTTTATCAGTTGTTCTCAACTGTAATAGTATTTCAGAGGATGATGCAGGCGGATTTTATTCATTTATTGACAGTAAAAGTTTATTTGAGTATGGCTTTGATAATTTCAAATATATAGTAGTTGCACCTGCAGGCACTGTGGTTGCAGATTCCTCAGTTTATGAAGCAAAGAAAAATATACGCGTAACTCTCGCTCCAAAAGAAGATATAGGAAATATACTTCCTATAGATGTCGATATGAATGAAGTAAAGGGCGAATCTGTTATAAATGAGAAAATTGCAGCTCCTATTAAAAAAGGCGATGAACTTGGTATCATAAAATATACATACAAGGGTGAAGTTATAGGTGAAAGTTCACTCGTTGCAGTAAATGATGTTGAAAAAGATTATATCATTGCAACAATCCATTTGATTATAAAAACCATTACTCATCCGATTGTGATAATTCTTGTTCTTTTAATTCTATATATCAGATTCAGAGCAAATGCTATAAGAAAGAGAAAAAGAAAGAACAGACGCAGTAAATTAAAACATGTAAGACAATAAAAAAATGGACCGAGAGGTCCATTTTTTTATTTGCTTTTTATTCTGTCCACAATATATATTCCATAACCGATTATAAGAACTGTTATAATAACACCTGTAATTAATTCGAGGTTATATAAATTATATATACCGGGATATGCCGATATAATGCTTGGATAAATCATAGCAATTATATAGTAACCAAGTGGTATTAATGCCCACAATAACGGGTCATATGCAAAAAACATTCCCTTATAATCAAACATAAACCAATCTATGAGCATCATAATCGGTGCTATATAATTTAATATCATCTCAGGTAAATCAAAGCTTAAAAAGCTTCTTCCGAAAAAGAATGTTGCCATCATTGATGATAAAATTGCTAAAGTAAATGCCCCCTTTAATGATGGGAACGGATTTTTAGTTCTTTTTAATGACTTAAATTTTATCACATTATAGATAATCAAAACACAAATACATATTACGCACAAAAAATTTGTCAAAACAAGATAATACTTAATATTTGAAAGAAGGCTTACGAGGGTTGTCCCAACATATTTTGAAAGTGCATAAATCTCTAATGCAATAAAGAGTAAACGATAAATTAGAGCAAAGGTTTTTGAAAAGCTTTTCCTCTTTATCGCATTTATTATGCAATCAGCAAGATATAATAAAAATCCTAAACCAAGAGCTTTTAAAATTAATCTTAAAAAATCGTTTTTATCAGAGAATAAGCCCAGAGTATTCCAGAAATCATCAATTCCAAATACTATGTTAAACAAAAAGCTTAAAATACCTATTAATAAAAGTGAAGCCAAAAGCCACAATAATGGGTCATAAAAATTTAGGCTTCCTTTTTTATCAAACAGTACCCAGTCAAGCACCATCATAAAAGGCAGGAGAACTCCCAATATCCATTTATATGTCATTGCTCCGTTAACAAGGTAGAAATTACTTGCTAAAATCATAATTGAACAGAATGTCAAAATGTTTTTAAAGGTTTGCAATAGTTTCCCCGTACTTCTTGTAATGCTTACAATAAATACTGCCAGTATACACAAAAAACTCATCACATCAACAACAAAGGTGAAGTCATACATTTTGACTGACATTCTTAATATATTAAAGCCTATATGCTGACATATTCCCCACACACTAAAAACAATAAATATAAAACGATATATAAGTGAAATGGTTTTTTTCACTTGCATATTTTCTTTTTCCCTCACCACAAAAACAGCTACCCTTCTTTAGTTTTTCATCCGTTTATATAGTGAATTGCAGAGGTTGCTGCAATTGCACCATCAGAAGCAGCAGTAATAACCTGACGAAGAGGAGTATCTCGGACATCGCCTGCAGCATAAACTCCCTTTACACTTGTTTGCATATATCTGTCGGTTATGATAAACCCTTCCTTATCAAGTCTTAAATATTTTCCTGCCAAACCAGAATTTGCATCTCTTCCGACAGCAACAAAAAGACCACTGACTGATAATTCGCTTATGGCACCTGTAATTGTGTTTTTGATTTCTATGCTGCTTACTGTTGTGTCACCCTTTATTTTTTCTACAGTTGAATTTAATATAAATTCTATCTTATCATTGTTTTTCACAGCATTAACCATTGTTGCCTCTGCCCTGAAACCCTCTCTTCTGTGGATAAGATAGACTTTTTTGCAAAATCTTGAAAGATACAAAGCGTCTTCAAAGGCAGTGTTTCCACCGCCTACAACTGCAGTTTCCTGACCCTTGAAAAATGCTCCGTCACAGGTTGCACAATATGAAACACCCATTCCGTGGAACTTTTCTTCTCCGTCTGCACCAAGCTTTCTTGGATTAGCACCTGTTGCAAAGATTACTGCCTTTGTTTCATACACATTTTTTCGTGTCACAACTTTTTTAATTTTTTCGTGAATATCTTTTATTTCCTTAACAGTTTCGGATGTAAACTCTGCATCGTATTCTAAAGCCTGCTCTTTCATCGACATAGCTAAGCTTGTTCCGTCAGGATTATTTAAAACACCTGGATAGTTTGCAATTTCATAGGTCTGATTCATTTGTCCACCGACAGCTAAAGACTCAATCACAAGTGTTTTCATCCCACTTCTTCCTGCATATAAAGCTGCCGACATCCCTGCTGCTCCTCCACCGATTATAACTATATCATACATAATTATTCGCTCCTTTGGTATAAGTTCATAAAATTACCAATATTATTATATTACATTCCATGTAATTATTCAAGTAAAAAAATAAAATAAAAAAACTATTGAAATATATCGGTATTTGTTATATAATTATAAGGAAATAGCTTCGGGGCAGAGTGAAATTCTCTACCGGCAGTCAAAGTCTGCGAGTGCATTATGCATTGATTTGGTGAAATTCCAAAACCGACGGTTAAAGTCCGGATGAAAGAAGGCTTTTTTTGAATATGTCTTTTTATGCTCCGAATTATATTTGGAGTTTTTTATATTTTGGGGGAATTAAAATGAAAAAGACAAGTAACACAAAATTTATTGTAAGCGTTGGTATATTTGCATCTGTTGCATTTGTTTTGCAGGTGTTGGGAGGAATGCTTCCTAAGGCTGGAGGTTTTCTGGAAATGGAATTTTCCGATTTACCACCACTAATTCTTTCATTCTATTACGGACCTCTTGCAGGTGTTTTAACTGAACTCATCAAAAATATGTTGCACCTTTTTATAACTACAACAGGTGGAGTAGGAGAAATTGCGAATTTTGTTATGAACGGAACAATGTGTCTTGTTGCAGGGTTGATATATAAGAAAATAAGAACCTTTAAGGGAGCTGTTCTTTCGCTTGGTGTCGGAACATTAGCTATGGTTTTTGCAGGAATTTTAGCAAATTTGTTCATTATGCTTCCACTCTATATGCCTACTGCACCATTTATCCAGAAATATCAGCTTGTGATGTTCACTATTCTGCCTTTTAATATCGCAAAAGGCATTGTTACATCATTGTTGACGCTATTGCTTTACAAAAAAATTTCAAAACTTATTAAATGATTGATTTTTTCATATAAATGGTATATAATTTAAGTATAAATTTTACAGGTGATTTAAAATGATTTATAAATTATTTGATTTATACTATTCAATTGATTTTAATTATCAGTTTTCTGAAAAATTATTAGAGCCATACAGAGTCTGTGATGATGTGCCTGTTTGCGAGGAAATAAAAATCACAAAAGAAGAAATAGGCCACGAAACAGTACACGATACGGCCCATGATGAAGCATATCACGAATTTGTTTGTATTTTCAGGCATATTTCTTCATCGATTATAAAATATGACGGTTTATTTGTTCATTCAGCAGTTATTAAACTGGATAATGATGGATATATGTTTTCAGGGAAAAGTGGTGTCGGAAAGTCAACTCACATAAACGAATGGGTTAAATTTTTTGGAAAAGACAGAGTCGAAATAATTAACGGAGATAAGCCGATTATAAGATTTTTTGAAGACGGAATTTATGCTTATGGAAATCCGTGGTGTGGAGTTGAGGGCTGGAGCACAAATAAAAAAGTCAGGTTAAAATCTGTATGCTTTTTAAAACAGTCCGATGAAAATTATATAAGAAAATTGAAATCTCCTGAAATTTTAAATAAGATGATTAATCAGACTGTAATTCCTGAAAATACGGAGGACAAGCTGAAATATTTTGAACTTTTAGACAAATTTTTAAAAGCACTTGATTTTTATGAGCTTGAATGTGATATATCAGAAAATGCAGTTTTGACTGCCTATAATACAATGAGGGGAGAATGATGGTGAGTAAGCAATATACCTATTCGGAGCTGGAGAGCATAATAACAGAAAAGCTTTCTTCGGGTGCTTGTGTAACAATTCAACCCAAAGGAATAAGTATGCTTCCCCTTATACATCAGGGAAGAGATGAGGTTGTATTAAAAAAACCTGACGGCAGATTAAATAAATTTGATATAGTTTTCTATAAAAGAGCCTCAGGTCAATTTGTTCTGCACAGAATTATAAAGGTAAGAAAAAATGATTATATACTGTGTGGGGACAATCAGACAGAGTATGAATATAACATAAAAGATGATATGATTTTGGCAGTAGTTGATGAGCTTATTATAGATGGGAAGACGGTATCTGTAACAGATTGCGAATATTTAGAATATGTAAAAAAGAATTTTCGAAACATAAAAAAGAGACGATTAATAGGAAAAGTAAAAGGATTTATAAAGCTTATCCTGCGTTGGGAACAAAGGAAAAAATGACAATAAAAATGAACAAGGCGCAGATAACGATTACAAAAATCGAAAATCTACGCCTCATTCATGTGTGAATGTAAGTATGTCTATATAATATCACGAGAATATTTATTTGTCAACACTTTTTTTTCGATTTTACAATTTTACCAAAAAACAGAAGAAAATATATTCAAAAAAAATAAATTTTGTTAGGAGAATGATATATGAAAATTTTAGTCGTAGATGACGAAAAATTACTTGTTAAGGGGCTGAAATACAACCTTGAACAAGATGGATATCAGGTTGAAACTGCATTTGATGGTGAGGAAGCAGTAAGATTGGCACATGATGACAGCATCGATTTGATACTCCTTGATATTATGCTTCCAAAGATGGACGGATTATCAGTTTGCAGAGCAATTCGTGGTTTTTCAAATGTTCCAATTATAATGTTATCGGCAAAAAGTGAAGATATTGACAAAATATTAGGTCTTGAATATGGAGCTGACGACTATATAACAAAGCCTTTTAATGTCAGAGAGGTGACATCAAGAATTAAGGCGATTTTAAGAAGAGTTTCAACTCCGGTTGCAGGGAAAACAACAAGTGATATATTAGTATCGGGTGATATAACTCTTGATTATAATTTCCGTCACATAATAATTAATTCAAAAACAATTGATTTGACCAGCAAAGAATTTGACCTTATGGAGCTTTTTATAAAAAATCCGGGAAAGGTTTATACAAGAGAAAATCTTTTGGATATTGCGTGGGGATTTGATTATCCGGGAGATGTGAGAACAGTTGATGTTCATGTAAGAAGATTGAGGGAGAAGATTGAAGAAAATCCTGCAGAGCCAAACTATATAAAGACAAAATGGGGTGTTGGTTATTATTACAAAAAAGATTAATAATGTTTTTTCGTCAATGCGATGGACAATGATGACTACATATATGGTGGTCATTATGACAACACTGGTGTTAATGAGTATATATATAATCGGTGTGCTTGGAGAGAATCTATATGAAAACGAGCAGATAAAGCTTTATGAAAAAGCAAACATAATATCAGACTCAATCGCACCACATCTTTTAGAAGAAAATATGAGTACAGTTGATAATTATATGCTTCAACAATTAACAGGAACAGGAATCAGAGGAATTGTTGTTAACCCTTCGTTTAATGTGTTGGTTGATTCTAACAGAGAATTAAACGGAACTGTTTTGATGAGAGACGTCATAAAAACTGCTTCGGAAGGAACTCAGGCTCATACACTCTTAAAGGATAGTTCCGATATGAATATGATGACCATAGCAGTTCCTGTCATAAAGAAAGAGACAGAGGCGATAATCGGAGTTGTGTATCTTGTTGAATCTGTTGCCCAGATTGATAAAACAATAGGGTTTGTAAGATTTAATCTTTTCTTGTTTTCTGCGTTGATATGTATTCTTGTCGGACTTTTAAGTTTTGGAATGTCTTATATTGTCACATCTCCCGTTGATGATTTCACAAAAATTGCAAATGAAATTTCAAAAGGAAATTTTGAAAAGAGAGTTGCAGTTAAAGGGAAAAACGAGTTTTCTAAGCTCGCAATGGCAATAAACTTTATGTGTTCGGAGCTTTCAAATCTTGAGGATAACAGAAAGAAATTTATTTCTGATGCATCGCATGAGTTAAAAACTCCACTTGCAACAATTAAGCTTATATGTGACTCGGTAGTTTCTACACCTGACCCTGACCCTGAAATGATTCAGGAATTTCTTAAGGATTTGAGTGATGAGGTTGACCGACTCACAAGAATAGTTGAAAGACTTTTAAAACTCACTAAGCTTGACTCAGGAAAAAGTGCACCAAATCCTGTGCCGACAGATATAACGGCACTACTTAATTCAGTGTTAAAAAAGCTTACTCCAACAGCAAATGCAAAGGATATCGTATTATACAGTGATTATAAAATAACTGAATGTGCACCATTGATGCTTGACTTCGACAAGATGTGGGAGGCTGTATATAACATAACCGATAATGCCATAAAGTACACAGATGAGGGTGGATTCGTCAAGCTCGGACTTAACAAGGAAGGTAAGGAAATAATAATTCAGATAGAGGATAATGGACCTGGAATTCCATATGAAGAACAGGAACATATATTCGACAGATTTTACCGTCTTGATGATTCAAGAGCGAGAGATACAGGTGGCACAGGATTGGGACTTGCAATTGCCAAGGAGGCAGTTATTTTGCACGGCGGAAGAATTGAAGTGTCAAGCGAGCAGGGTATGGGAAGCACTTTCTCAATATACATTCCTGCAACTTTAGAATGTGAAAAGTCAGACAATAAAATATGAACAATTTGTTAATATTTTTCTATATTAATAGTTTTGTAATATGTTTTATATATAATGAAGTTGTTTATATTTTTATGGAGGTTTCCTAATGAATAGAAAAAAAATACTGTTTGCTTTTGTTTCGGTAATAGTCATTTTAGTTGCATCATTTCTATTTGTTATCGAAGAACAAAATCCTGAAAACAAATCAATTAATGCTAACTTGTTTTTCTTTAACGGAACAGAAAATACAATTGTTTCGGAAAGCAGGGCAATAAATTATGAAAATGAGGACTATTTAATTGATGCAGTTTTGAGTGAATTAAAAAAAGGACCTAAGGATAGTAAAAATAAGCCTATATTTAATAATGAAGTAGAAGTTTTGTCGATATTAAAGGATGACAGGGATATAACAGTTGATTTGTCGCACCAATTTCTTTATGACGGAAATTCAAAAAATCTGTTGACAACCTATGCGATTGTTAAGTCTTTATGTCAACTGTCGGATGTCAAGAGTGTTAAGGTAACATGCAGAGGCAGTGAGATAACAGCGTCGGATGGAACAGCTATTGGATTTCTCTCCGATAAGGATATTGACCTTGTGTCCGATGAAATGACAAAGGACTCAAAAAAGATTTTACTCTACTTTGCTGATAAAAATTTAGATTGCCTTATTGCAGAAAACAGAACAGTTAAAATCACCGATACAAATCCGATTGAACAATACATAGTGAATGAATTAATCAAGGGAACATCATTGACTGATGCAAAAAGTATAATTTCACAAGATACTGAATTAATTTCTGCACAAACAACAGATAATGTGTGTTTTGTAAACTTTAAATCAGGCTTTGTAGAAAAAAATTCAGGTAACGAAAAGACAGAAAAGCTTATAATATACTCAATAGTTAATTCTTTATGTGAGCTTGATGGTGTTAATTCAGTTCAGTTTTTGATTGACGGTATGAAGATTGAAGCTTTTGGAAAGCAAAATATTTCCAACTCAATTTCTGCTGATAAAAATATTTGTAAGTAAACAAAAGGAATGGCAAATTTGTCATTCCTTTATATTTTTTTGGAAAATGCTTGACAAAGTGAGATTAATCTGTTAAAATGTAGTAGGTTGTAAAGGAAAATAACTTTACAAGGATGGTGATATAATTGAGTAAGGATTTGTCAATCAGTGTTCTAATGGATTTTTATGGTGGTTTACTTACAGATAAACAAAGAGATTCTTTAGAACTGTATTATGAGCAGGATTGCTCCCTTGCAGAGATTGCAGGGGATATGGATATTTCAAGACAGGGTGTTCGTGATTTTATAAAGCGTGGGGAAAAACAGCTTTATGAATTTGAAGAAAAACTTGAGCTGGTAAAGAAATACAATGATATCAGTTCAAATATCTCTCGACTTGAAGAAATGATTGATGAAATCAAGCTTGATGAAACACCACGGGATACTATAAAGAATATTATAGAGGATATAAAAAAAGAGTTATAGATGGGTGGTGAGCATATGGCATTTGAAAATCTTGGAGATAAATTGACCGGAGTTTTTAAAAAGCTTCGTCAAAAGGGAAAGCTTACTGAAAAAGATATAAAAGAAGCAATGCGTGAGGTTAAATTAGCTTTGTTGGAAGCAGATGTTAACTTCAAGGTTGTTAAGAGTTTTATCGCAAGAGTGTCTGAAAAGGCAGTCGGAGCAGAGATATTGGAATCTTTAACTCCTGCCCAACAGCTTATAAAGGTTGTCCGTGATGAACTTGTGGAGCTTATGGGTAGCGAAAACAAAAGATTAGAGTTTTCAAATAAAGCACCATCTGTTTTTATGCTTTGCGGATTGCAGGGTGCAGGTAAAACAACTGCCTGTGCTAAGCTTGCATTGAATATAAGAAAAACATTAGGCAAAAGACCTATGATGGTAGCCTGTGATACTCAAAGACCTGCTGCAATTAAGCAATTACAAGTGCTTGGTGCTCAGATAGATATTCCTGTTTTCACTATTGACGGAGAAAAAAATCCTGTTATTATAGCAAAGAAAGCAGTTGAACACGCAAAAATACATGGAAATGACCCTGTGATTTTGGATACAGCCGGAAGACTTCATGTTGATGATTTGTTGATGGAGGAGCTTGTAAATATTAAAGAAACAACCACTCCTGATGAAATATTATTAGTTATCGATGCTATGATAGGTCAGGATGCAGTTAATGTTGCAGAGCATTTTGATTCTCAGCTTGATTTAACTGGTGTGATTTTATCAAAGCTTGACGGTGATACAAGAGGCGGAGCTGCGTTGTCAGTTAAAGAGGTAACAGGAAAGCCAATTAAGTTTGCATCTGTTGGCGAAAAGGTTTCAGACCTTGAACCATTTTATCCTGACAGAATGGCAAGCCGAATTCTTGGAATGGGCGATGTTATGACGCTCATTGATAAGGCTCAGGATGCGTATGATGAAAAAGAGGCAAAAGCACTTGAAGATAAGATAAGAAAACAGACCTTTGATTTAGAGGATTTTATGGCTCAGCTTCAGCAGATTAAGAAAATGGGCTCAATAACTCAGCTTGTTGGTATGCTGCCGGGGGTTGATAAGAAGGTTTTAGACTCGGTTGACGAACAAGGCTCTGAAAAAAAGCTTGTGAGAATTGAAGCTATTATAAAATCAATGACACCGAAGGAAAGACAAAAACCTCAGATTATAGGTGCAAGCCGAAAGGTGAGAATTGCCAAAGGCAGTGGAACAAGAGTTCAGGATGTCAATGAGCTTTTAAAACAATTTGACCAGATGAAACAGATGATGAAACAGTTCCAGAATCCAAAACAACAGAAGATGTTAAAGAGAATGCAAAAAATGTCAGGTAAGTTTATGTAATTCGGAGTGAATGTCTATGTTAAAGAAAATCATATTGCCGATATTTATGTTGATAATGACGTTTAATGTAAGCTATGCAGAAGAGATAAATTTTATTGGTGAAGAAAATATTGAAATTATTTATCCTACAGGTGGGATTGTTTTGAGGGAACAGAGATAGAAGAAGAATTTTCGGTTTCCACTCTGGCCTCATCAG
>JAFXBO010000193.1 GCA_017521775.1 Clostridia bacterium
AATTCTGTTTCCGTTCTTGTCAAATGCAATCCCCGGCACTATCACAACATCAATCTTATCTTTATCTATCGCATTATCTGATTCCGGCTCAAAAATTTTGTATCCACCTTTTGAAAACTGAGTGTCAGAGTCTGCCACAATAGCTGTCAACTCATTAGTTTTAATGTCCGTAATCGGAAATGCAACAGTTTTTCCATCATCTATTGCACTCTTAAAAATATATGATGTATCCATCTCATTTCCAAGTGGATAATATAGCATTATTGTGTTTGCAGTTTTATAAATATTGCTTTCTAAAAATATTTTCGTAGCTTTGACACTTTTTTCATTTATATCGTCTTTTAAAAGCTCTCGTCTTTTTTCTTTATTTATCTTTCGCAATTCTTCTTTATTCAATATTGCATCGTACCTCTCAAACCGTCAGATACTTCTTTATTCTTTAATAACCTGACTATTTCAAAACCAAAATCAGCAGCAGCTCCTGCCCCTCTTGCTGTTATTATTTTTCCATCTGTAACAACACTGTCTGAGATGACCTCTGCACCAACTAAATATTCCTCAAATCCTGGAAAACAGGTTGCTTTTTTACCCTTTAGCAAACCTTTTTTTCTGATTATTGAAGGAGATGCACATATTGCTGCAATATATATCCCCTCTTTATCTGCATAGTCAATTAATTCATGCACACTTTTATCTTCATCTAATTTAGTATGACCTGCACCACCGGGAAGAATTAAAAGCTCCATATCCTCTTTGTTCACATCTTCAATCAATATATCAGCTTTAATCATTATATCATGAGCGCCTTTAACCATTTCACCATTAACCCCAACAGTTAAAACATTTAAGCCTGCTCTTCTGATAATATCTATGGGCTCAATAGCTTCAATCTCCTCAAACCCATCAACCAACAAAGCATATATCATATTATTCCACCTCTTCTGTTCTTTCTCATTTCGTATCTTTGCTTACCTAATTCCCATTCCTCTTTTTCATAATCAGTTTCAGGAATAAGCTGGGGAACCTCTGCAGGTCTTTCATTCTCATCAAGTGCTACCATAACAACATACGCTTTATTTATATTTCTCCTCTTTCCATCGAGGCCCTCAACATATGAACGGACACATACCTCCATTGAGCTTTTCCCTGTGTATGTCACTTGACCTACCAATACAACTAAATCATTTGCATACGCAGGCTCACGAAATTCCAATGCGTCAATCATTACAGTTGTAACATTCATTTCACAATGCCGTCTTGCTGTGACAGCAGCAACAATATCCACCCACTTCATAAGCTTGCCGCCAAAAAGTCGTTTATATCCATTTAAATCCGATTGCGTGATTATATGAACTTGCTCTGTCCTTGACTCACTTACTCTTTTATCCATAGTCCACCTCGTTTTTATTTCTATTATGTTCAGGTGTGTTTATATCATTCAATATTTACTCATTATAATTATAACATAAATCTATTATTGTGTAAAGAAAAAATTGGACTATTATAAATCTGATTTTGAGATAAAATTAAAATATAAAAACAGCCGATGCAAACTGCACCGACTGTTAATCTTTACACCACTATATTTTATCATTACAAACCTGTATGATTTTGTCTGCTGCACCTTTTGCACCTTGGCAAAGCTTAAATCCTTTTGAGATTTTTTGAGCGTTTTGCTTATAATTACTATTACTTAATATTTGATTCACGGCATTCAAGATAGAAGTTTTATCTTCTTTATCAAGTTTTATTCCTGCTCCAAGCTCTAAAACTCGCTCGGCAACGCCATTTTGCTCTGTTGTTTGCGGAAGCATAACTATTGGGACTTCAAAGTACAAGCTTTCGCTGACACTGTTCATCCCACAATGTGACACGAATACATCTGCCTGTCTGAGTACTGCAATCTGGTCAACATAAGGAAAAACTGATACATTCTCGGGAAGTTCTCCAAAATCATCAATACACACCAGATTACCAACAGACATAATCACCTGATAATCGGTATTTTTTAAAGCAGATATACAGGTCTTGTAAAATGGCATCATATCATTATTGACAGTTCCCATTGATATATAAATCAGTTTATCCCTCTTTTTTTCTATTTCCTCGGTTGAATTGCGAATTGAAGGACCAACAAATGCATATTTCTTGGAAAATGTCTCTGAATATGGTTGAAACTCTGGCGATGTATAGACAATAGTATGAGTGTTTTCATCATTACTGATAATATCAAGAATATTTTTAACAGGATATCCCTTATCTCTCAACCGTTTAACTTGTTTAGAGGTTTTGGACGCTGACAGGAGCATCTTAAATAAATCTCCAACACCTTGTTTCATAATCTTTGCCGAATGCTTGTTAAAGGCAAAGGTTGTTGTTGAAGAAACAAAAGAAATTCCAAGCTTCAGTGCAACAGCTTTTCCCCATAGTGCCATAGAATCTGCCACAATGCAATCAGGTTTTAGTTCTTCCATTTCCTGACAAACCTTGTCATCAAGAGCTAATGTTGTATCTACAAGTACCTTTGTTGAAAATGCCAAATCTTTTCCCACACGGGTTGAATCTTTTTCATTCAGTTTCTGCTCCGTATCATAATCGTCGCAGGATATAAATGTTGCTCCTGCAGACTCAATCTTTTCTCGCATAATGTTATATGAATAATACCATACCTCGTGTCCGCAAGAAACCAATTCCCTGACAACTCCAAGAGTAGGGTTGGTGTGTCCGTGGGCAGGTATACAAAAGAAAACTATTTTGCTCATATTCTTC